>JAEEHY010000312.1 GCA_016281085.1 Lachnospiraceae bacterium | reverse complement strand
TATCTGCCTCCTTGTTTGGCTGCTATATGGATATTATATACAGCGTCATTCTCATGACCGTTAAATCCATATCCTTGTCAAAAACATATATACAGCTGTTCCGGATAGTATAGAATAGCGAATTTCATCAGAAATTCGGTATTCGTACTGGACCAGGCTCTGCTGAAAGCAGAGGCGTGTCATGCGGAACGCATGATTTCTGAATGCATTTCCTTGTTTGCATTCAGAAAGTCATACATCTTTTAGAGTAAAACCATTATTGGGGTCTATGAAATACATTATTTCAGCAAAAATGTGTAAAATACCAACTTTTTCCATTTACAAAATATCCTTAACCCTTATATCCTTCCCCTCCGTTTCTATAATGCGTTCGCACATCCTGCATATAAGACTGCCAAAGTTTTTGACACTGACCTCATCATATAATTTTGAATTGTAAACGATCATTATCCCATAATCATCATTACAGTCAAGCACCTCAACTTCCATTGAATTACGGCAGGCTACTTTATCCGACTGCATAATCTCAATTCCCTCTACATATTCATCCGACGGATATTCATAAAGATTTCCCTGGTATGTAAGACATAACAGATCCTCTCCGTAATAGTTGTCCTTCTCCTCCCAATAGGAAATGCTGTCGTGCTTTATTCCCTCTCTTATCTGAATGCTTACATCCGTCAGCAAACCGTCGATTGTCAGCTTCCTGTCAATCTCTGTGGCAACGGGAAGATCTTTTATCATAACTCCTACAGAACCGGCCCTCCTCTCATCCGACCTTCCGTTCCATGTCCAGGTGATCATTATCTTATCACTGCTGTTATATTCCGCCATAGCCAACATCAGCGCAACTATATAGAACCCTGTCTTTCCCAGTCCGTATTTGCCGGCAATCCTGACGGCATCATTTTTATTATGCGTAAAGCCGGCCGGTACAGTCCTGTTAACATTCTCACTGCAGTCATAATCCTTTAACGGCAGAGTGGAATAACCTCTCCAATCATACCTGTTCTTAAAATACATACGATCTTTTTTGCCACGGCCGGAAATCAGGCTTATGCTTTCTTCATGCAGAATATCATAAAAGTAATCCCTTGACAGAGGCACACCATAAAGTATGCGCCCAATCTCTTCAACCAGAAAATCATATGAATATCCGTCACAGATACAATGATAGACATCAAAGAGAACTATCTTCCTTGAATCGGATCTAAGTATTCGACACCGGAAAAGAGGCGTATCACCTATCGTAAACGGTCTTACAAACCCCCTTTCTATGTCATCAAGCTCTTCTTCGCTCACAGTCTCCACCTGTATATATCTGTCGAAATCAGGCCGGAATTTCAATATATAATCTTCTCCACACTTCTCTATTATGCTCAGAATGGCAGGATGTTGTCTAAGAGCTTTCCTTATCGCTTCCGCTACCTCAAAAAGATCGGCATCTTTATTCATGGTGAACTTGATCGGAATATTAAGCATTGTTGTTCCCGGATGTTTATGATCATACCTTAGCAGATACAATTGTGAAGAATTCAGGGGTGCTTCAGCCTGTTTTGAACACTCCTCATCCGCATCCCGGAATGTTTCCCTTACTTCGTCAAGCAAACGGACTATTTCGCTTACTTTCCTGCCTTCGAAGATCATCTGTACGGTAAGCTCCTTTATTCCTGCCAGAGTAATACATTCCATAGCAGTAACTGAATCCCCTCCCAGCAGGAAGAAGTCATCATCCGTCCCTATTCTGCCTATTCCTTTGAATATCTTCGAAAATACATTGCACAGCACTCTCTCTGTTTCGTTTACGGGTTCGATATAATCTCTGACATATTCATTAATATCCGGAGAGGGAAGCTCTTTTCTGTCAATCTTTCCCACGTTGTTTAACGGTATCTCATTGATACGGATGTAATAAGACGGTATCATATACATGGGAATGTGGTCCTTAAGCCTTCTGTACATTTCCTGTCCATCGGGCATGCCCTCATCCGTATAATATGCAGCAAGAACCGAAACACCGTTTATATTGACAGCCTTTACCGCACAGAAATCCATATCAAATTCCTTCTTTATTGCTGCCTCCACTTCACCCGGCTCTACCCTGTTACCATTTATCTTTATCATGGAATCGACCCGTCCGAGGATTGTATAGCATCCCTTTTCGTCTTTTCTTGCATAATCAGAGCTTCTGAAATATTTTCTTCCGTTTATCAATATTTCGCAGTCACGGTTTTCCTCCTGAAGATTTCTGTACCCTCGAAAATACGGCAGATAAATACACAATACACCCTCATCGGCTTCGTTTCCGTCATCACCGATAAGGATTATGGAAGAATCACAAATAGGATATCCAACAGGTGTAATATCATATGGCTTATCTATAACAAACAGACAAACCGGATAACCGAATTCACTCGTTCCGTATACATTTATTATTTCAAATTCTTCACTGTAAATACCAGAAACAATCTCGCCGCCCGTATACCCTCCGCGGATTGAAAGTCCGGAAGTTTTCTGCAGTATGTTTAAGAAGGTGGGAGTCATAAAGGTGGAATCTATCTTATGTTCAATAAAATATTTTATAAGATCATCAGGCTTATGGGTAAGCGCCTGTGATATGACGTGAATAGTACTCTCAACATTTGTGATTCCTACAGTAATGTATGCCCCTCCCGCGAAGGTTTCCGGAATCACATGAGCGAACTGTAGCTGAACCGGTTCGTGATCTATCCCCTTCGGATAAACTGTATGGCTAAGGAAACCGAAGGTCCCTTCCATAATAAGATCATATACCCCATATTCCTGAGCTACTCCTTTGGGATTACCTGTCGATCCGGAAGTATAGATATAGAAAGCAAGATCATGTCTATCCGATCCGGCCAGTTCATTACATGGCTCATAAAGCATAGCCTCATTCCATATATCCATATCAAAGACTATCCGGCAGTCACAGTCTCCGATCACGAAATCAATACGATCCCTGCCCATAAGATCCTCTAATCCGACCCAAGCTGCTCCTGCCATGATCACACCGATACGGGTCGCAATATACTCAAGTCCTTTGGGATAGTAAATGGCAATTACATCCTCTCTGCCGATATCTTTTCCTCTCAACCAGGCATTAACCCTTAATGCTTTATCATACAGTTCTTTATATGAAGTCTCTCTCATCCCGTCATGATCAACGACCGCTGTCCTGTCGGGATGCTCTCTGACCACCTGCGCAAGCCTTTGTAAAAACCTTATCATCTAAGTTCTCCCTGCCATTACCTTATATCAAATACTGCGTCAAGACAAACATTCTCAAGAACCTCCATGAAGTTCTCTCCGACATTTGTCAATATCATACTCTTTCCTTCAGTCTTTAATACTTTAAAGGTATTAAGAAGCACCCTTATACCGGCTGATGAAACATAATCGCAATCTGCGAAATTCAGTGTGAGCGAATCCGCATCCCCAACCGAATCGTTTATTGCCGCTTCAAGCTCAGGCGCAGTCAGTGTATTCAATTCACCCGAAAGTACGATCGTCAGTTTCTTATCGTTTAATTCTTTAGTAAGCTTCATATATGCCTCCCTGCTGTTCTAAATAGTTACAATTTCAACCATAACCATGGTCATATCATCAAATTGAGGTTCATCTCCCACAAATTTATCAACATCCGCAATTATATTCTCCATATTATCCTTCGTAAATCTGCCCTTCTGTCTTCCAAGTACTTCCTTGAGTCGTTCTTTACCGTAGAGCTCTCCATTTGTGTTATGCGCTTCCGTAATACCATCAGTATACAGGAGCAGCCGGTCTCCCGTGTTCAGCTTAATTTCACTGTAGCCGTATATTGTGTCGTTCATTCCCGCAAGAAACAGACCATGTTTTGTCTTTATTATATCATAGCTCCCTCCACAGGGAGCAAACAACGGATAGTTATGTGCGGCGTTAGTATACTGCAGCGTCATTTCAGCTGTGTCAATGATACCTATCCAGGCAGTTGCAAACATTCCTGATTTATTACTTTCACAGATCAATCTGTTCACTGTCGTAAATATCTCGGAGGTATCCCGTGAAGACATTGCGTGATCCTTGATCATTGTCTTTACCGTCATCATAAACAAAGCTGCCGGAATACCCTTGCCGGATACATCCGCTATAAGAAAACATACATGGTTTTCATCCACTGTAAAATAATCATAGAAATCCCCTCCTACTTCTTTGGCAGTCTTTATATAAGTTGTAAGGCTTACATTAGGATGAGCAGGATAAGCCGGCAGGTTTATGGGAAGGGCATCCATCTGGATCCTGCAGGCCGTTTCAAGATCCGCTCCCACAGCGGCATTCTTTTTCTCTTCCTTTAAAAGCGACAAAACATTCAGATCGGTAGTCATAAGCACAAGCGGCACTGAAAGTGCAATAGGCATTGACATATAGGCTTCTGTGATCGAGACAAGAATAAATTCCTGAAAATGATACATTCCCACGGCTGTTACAACGAATATGATCATGCTTCTTGCAACCTTATATGCCTCGTTGTTTGTTTTGTATTTGAATAGCCACATATATATGCATATGATCATCGCGGCCACGGGATAAAGATATAACAATACCCTGAAAACATAATAATAGCACGGCATATATATGATCACATTGTTTGCATCTGTCTTGAAAATAAACCCTGCCCACGGAGTAGATATAAGAAGCAGGAAAATAATAATAAGAGGAAGATGGTAAAGCAGGAAAAATACACGAGAGGATCTGATCTTTATATCCAGTTTCTCCAGAAAATAACGGTTTATCCTCTGCATAACAATAAATTCCGATAATGCATATCCTATCGCCCCAATATAGTTGATCACATACGCTCCCGGCCTGCCGTCGTTTACTGTCCATATATGATCGAATACAGTCATTGCTATGCAGAATATCAACATGACCGAAAGATTATCACTTATTTTTCTTTTAAATACCACAATATTGTTATAGAGCATCTGAAGCATCAGGATTATAGATACTGTAAGAAGCTCTATCAGCAATGAATCTGCTAATGAATATCCGAACATGGCTCCGCCCTTTCTAACCGGATTATTTCGCATCTATATCTGTTTCCCGGCTATACTTTACAAGAAACGAATTCCTGTTATAACTCATGGTCGTAAGGTGACGTCTGTTTTCCTTCATCTTTTCCATATAACCGGAAACCGTAAATGCAGCAACTGAAGTAGCCATAACATCATCCTGTGATATATCAAAGAGTATTCCATCATCTCTTATTATGATCGATACACCTTCTTTAAGCAGCCTGACCACACATTCGCCCAGTACTCCGTCTGATCCGTTCTTTTCATATATCAGCATATACAAATCTTCAATCAAAAGCTTTACCCTGGCCGTTATTTTCCCGGGAACATGGTTATCCATAAGAAGTTTCTCAATCTCCTTCTGAACCCTTATAATATCTTCGGGCTTCACAATCAGCTCATAAAAGCCGGTTATACTGTTTCCTTCAAGTTCTTTCAGAAGCAGAGGACTGTTATCCTTTCCGTATCTTAAATTCAGATATCCCATAAGGATCAGATAAGCTGCAAAAGAAGAAATCGCTATTCCGGCAAATAATCCGTAAATGCCGAAGAGAAATCCTCCGGTTACCGCAAAAACCACAGAAGCAACAACATCTCTCAAGGCACATATCACAAGTCCAAGTAATATCTTTCCTCGCAGAAGATAATATGATGTTATCAGATACATAAGGCTTGTGCATGTAAGTCCGAGTGCCATGATCCGGATGCCGTTTGCTGCGTAAGAAGCTGTCATAGGATCACTGATGCCAAACACCCTGACAAGCAAAGGCGCAGTCAATATAACAAAAAACGTCACAATAAGTCCTTCGATAATAGATGTTTTTTCGGATAGCCGGTAACATTTTCTCACTCCCTCGTAAGATTCCTCGCCCAAATATATGCTGATAAGCGGAGAAAACGCTTCACCTATCCCGTCAAACACAAGCTGCGCCTCCTTAATGAAAACACATACCGATACAATTATGAGCATGTTTTCCCCGAATACAGTCATTACAAACTTATTCATAACTGTAACAAATACTGACAGAAACAGATAGCTGCCTGCATCTATAATGCTGTACTTTGCGATTTCGCCAAGTACCGTTACCGACAAAGCCGGTTTTATATGCAGTGAATTACCTTTTCTTAAGAAATGCATAAATGAAATAACAAGCTTAAGCAGGGTTCCGACAAATGAAGCGACACCTATACCGGTAATCCCGATAAACCTGCACAAGATTATCGATAAAACAATATTTCCGGCAACATGTATGATATTGGCGGCAGCACTCAATGTTTCATCGCCATCAGCCAAGACCATTTCATTCATAAAGGTTGACATCGGAAGTATGAGTATAACAAATCTGTACCAAAAGAAGTACGGCTTTGCAAGCGCCAGCACAGGTGCAGGAGGTGTATAGAAGCCAAGATATGCATCTGCAAAAACCTGTAACACAATAAAAAGCACCATACCTGTCAACAGGCAGGCACAGAACCCGTTTCCGAAATATCTGTCCGCACTCTCGTTGTCGAATCTACCCATGGCGTTGCTGAACAATACACTTACTCCCAGCGAAAAGATACACCCGAAAAAAGCCGCCAGAGAATAAGCCGGTGTTATAAGATTTATTGCCGCTACAGCTTCTTCACCTATAAAGATTCCGGCAATGATCGTATCGGACATAAGAAGTCCGGTCACAACTACCATAGTAAGCGAGCCGGCCAAAAGCATTGAATAGAATTTTTTACTCAGGAATGTCATAGCTCATCCTTTTAAATAGCTCTTATATTATAACATACAATACTCTGATATGGTTTAATATCCTGCCTGTATATTATAAGTGGTTTAACCTGAAGTAATAACATCTTCAATCCATTCCCCTACAATTCTTGCAAGCTTCATCCTCTGTCCTACAAAACTGTGTCCGCTCTTTATCGATATGTATTTGATCAAGCCTCCCGATCTTTCCAGTTTTTCTGCCAGTGGCCGAAGCATTTTATCAGGAGGTGCAACTGTATCCAGTGAAGCCTCTACCAATAGTACTTTATGTTTTACAAGCTCATCATATCTGTTCGATATACTTAATTCCTGCTGGTTAATGAGGGCATTTTCATAAACCTCACTGGCCGAGTTCATCTTAAGACACTGACCTTCTGTTTCTATCATAAGAAACAGATCCTTTTCCATCCCATATCTGAAAGCTGCTCCAATATCATAAGCGGCCATTGCAGCAACTCCCTTGATAAAAGGCAGATCCTTGGCTGCGTTAAGGACAGTCTGTCCTCCCATGCTGTGACCAACAAGGAAGATGTTTTCGGTATCTATATCATATTGATCTGCTATAGCGGGATTATGTGCCCATTTTGTTATAGCAATAAGGTCATCTTTAAGATTTGTAAACAGATACTCACCGTCGCTTCCCCAAGCCCCTCTGTGGTTCATATGTATGACCACGCACCCCATTCTCATGAGAGCAAGTTCGAGGTCATTGTTGGTTGTATACCCCGGAAAACCATGCGACATTATGATCGTTGGATACGGTTTTTCTATTCTTTTGTCCGGAGACAGGAGATACCCATATATATGACATCCACCACTCACAATGTTAAGCTCAAATATCTCGGGGAATGATCCCTTTTCATCCGATTCAAATTCTATAAATGCATGCTCAGCTTTCAATTTACTACCTCCTTATCCCATGCTGTTTTTTTACTTATTCTCTATAGACCCTCTTCTATATTTTCGGAGATTGAATTTGTTTTTAAAAGAAAGTCAAGCATTCTTTTTTTATAATCCGGAGCCGTATCAAATGCGGCATGACCATAACCGATATACATAAACAGTTCAAAATCGTCTCTGAAATCGAGATTCTCCGCAATCTCCATCGTTGCATCACTGTCAAGGACCGGATCCTCAAATACACCAAGTGCAAGAACCGGACACTTGATTTTATTCAGTTCATCTGTAACGTCAAAGCCTCTCATGGACTTGGCAAATATCACAAACCGTTCAAGTTCTTCGTCAGACAAATCTTTTGCCATGTCTGAGAAAAATTTTTTACCCTGCTCATATATAGCGGGAGGATATATCTCTTTGCCATACTCTTGACACAAGCCGTCACGATCCTTCAATTCCGCAAGATGGATCCATCTTTCTACGACCTTCCTTTGCCCAGGTTTTACATGAGCAGATGAGGACCCAAGTATAACTTTATTGACCAACTCCGGATATTTTATGGCAATGGACATAGCAATCATTCCTCCCTGAGACGCTCCAAAAAGATATATGGAATTAAGTCCCAGCTCTTTCATGACAGTTACTGTATCATCAGCCATATCTGTGATCGAATACTCATCCGTGATATTTTTTCGTCTGTCAAATACATAGGTTGTAAAATAATCATTCATGATTGAATAGTTTTTCTCTATGATATCTTTTGAACCAATGACACTTTTAATACTCAGGCCCGGCAAAATGACAAATACTTTATCTCCTCTTCCAAATTTACAGTATTCCATTTCAATTCCGTTTTTTTGTATAATACCGGCTATTGCCATAGTATTATCCTCCTATCGTTCCTCAATCCATGAAAAAAACTTATCCAAGCCCTTATTCTCTTCTCTGGTCTCCATAAACATACCTGCCGTATACCATGAATGTGTATTCTTCTTATCCTCCACACTATACAACTCACACGAATTACCAATCTCTTTTGCTTTTTTGGCAAAATCTTCCGCACAGGCATATTCAACCAGTCCATCATGCTTACTTTGGATCAGAAGCATCGGGATGTTGTTCTTTGACATTAATTCTACCGGTTCTCCGTTTCTCCTGTTGTAATCTTTCTTAAAAAGCTGATCCAGCAGCAGACTGATCGTCAGACCCCGGCCATCCCTAAAACTGTATGGTCCGCCGGAACCTATAAAGCCTATGATATTAGAAACATCAACATCATACTTTTTTTGAACCTTTCGGCAATAACACATAATGGATGTCAGATGTGCTCCGGCAGATGGCCCGGTTACAATTATTTTTGATACATCAATCTTCTTCTCTCTCAAATATTCGATTGCTGAATTATATCCATCACAGACATCCTTGAGCTGACAGGGATATTTATATTTCGGAGACAATCTGTATCCCAAAGAAACAAACCGGTATCCCTGATCACATACACACTGACCGACATAATCAAAGAACCTGGGATTTCCGGCATTCCAGCCTCCGCCATGAACCCATACAATGATCTTGTCATCGATATTTCCTTTCGGTTCATAATACAGAAAGTACTGCTCTTTATCCTTCCCATATGAAACCATTGCCGGCCTATATTTTTTCTTTATCTGTAACATTTTCCAGTACAGCCCAAAATAACTTAAGCACTCACGTAAATAATCATTCAATGCCATCACCAAAGATTATTATTATATTCAATATTATAATTATAATAATATAATATTATTCAGATTGGTAACTATTCAGAACAGCACAGAAATTTTAAAATACAGGGCGTCAAGCTTGCTTGTAAGAACTGTATTTTATAAATTTATGTATTGGATGAATCCAAAACAGCGAAAAATACGAAGTATTTTGAGCCTGTTCTGAATAGTTACAGTAATTTTAGAAGTCTTAAAACATTTTTACATATCTATGAACTATACTTCTTTTCATATCCCTATAGCTTTCGCCCATGTGAGCATATCTGCCGGATTCTTAAACAGTTCAGCATTAACTTCGGAAGCTCCCTGCACATATGGTCGAAGTTTATCGGCAGTCTTCCCAATTCCGCTTCCGCCAGATGTCGCAAACACATTAACACTTATTCCTGTCCAATCATATCCAAGACAAAAAGTATTTATCACGTTAGGAGCTGCTCCATACCAAATAGGAAATCCAATGAAGACATAATCATAACGGGATATATCATCAATACAGCCCTCCACCGGAACGTCTTTATTTCCCATCTTCTCCTTGTTACATCTAGCCAACGGATTCATCCACTTAAGATCAGCCTCTGAATATGGTTCTACAGGTTTAATCTCGAAAAGATCTGCACAGATTTCATCTGCGAAATTTTTCGCCAGCTTCTCAGTAACCTTCCCTTTACTTGCTGAAAAATACGCTACCAATACTTTACTCATCTCTACCCTCCGCACATAGTATATCTCTCCATACATATTACATATATCCATGGTAACTATCATCAGTATAGCATAAAAAAAGCAGAAAGGGACAGATGCAGTGTCTATATGCTAATAAGCATATGCTAATAAGTCGAAGAAGTACTTGAATGATATCCAAAATTCAATATAATAAGGTAGAGTAATTCCTGTATTTTATAAGGTGAGGCGTATAATGAATAATTACAACAATCTGATAAGCGGACGTATTATTCGGGATATGTCCGAAGGTGTCATGGTTTTAGGCCTTGACGGAACAATGAAATATCTGAACGGTGCCGCCGAAAACATTCTCGGATTGTCACCCGGTTCATGGAACAAGAAAAGGTTTGCCCAATTATTCTTCGGAAATCTTGAAAACGATGATTTCAATCAGACAATCCTGGATGCCGTATATGACGCTGATTCAAAGCATGAGAATCTTGTGTCATATCATACAGACGACAAGATACGTCAACTTAACGTTCTTACATCTTATTTGCGGGACGGTGATCAAAAAATCGGTATTATTGTCGTACTAAATGATGTCACCGAGTTGGAAGAGATGCGTTTCCGTCATCTGCAGGAAATTACATTCATGCTCAATTCCTTTGTGACTGCTCTATCTACTGCGATCGACGAGCGATCACACTATACAGCAAACCACACCAAAAATATGGTGCTTATGGGCGAAGCCTTCCTTAAATGGCTGGATGAAACAGATCATCCCTGGCGTTTTGATGAAGACCGGAAGCGTGCATTCTTAATGAGTGTATGGCTCCATGATGTTGGTAAACTGACTGTTCCGCTTGAGATAATGGACAAGGCAACACGGCTTGGCAATGAACTGGAACGAGTGGAAAACCGTTTTGAAAAAGCTCGTCTTTTGAATAAGATCGCAGTTCTGGAAGGAAGGATCTCCGAAGAAGAATTCGCTAAGAACCAACTCTCTATGCAGGATTCTCTTCAATTGATACACAGGATCAACGGAGGAGGTATTCTTAGTGACGTAGACATGGAAGCCGTGCAGGCTCTTTCAACGCTAAGTTATACAAATGAAGACGGAACTGAAGCTCCTCTCTTAACGGAAGGTGAAATAACTCAACTGTCTATACTCAAAGGTACACTTACTGCAGATGAGCGTGCAATAATGCAGAGTCATGTCACTGCCACACGTACTATATTGGATCATGTCCACTTCCCAGGCGAATTTTCGATGGTACCCGAATGGGCGGGTGCGCATCACGAATTGCTTAACGGTATGGGCTATCCCAGACACCTTCACGGTGATGAGATTCCAAGAGAGGTACGTCTCCTGACTTTGCTTGATATATTTGAAGCTCTCACAGCAAAAGACCGTCCTTACAAAAAACCCATGTTGCTGGATCGTGCACTGGATATTCTGCATAATATGGTAAACGAAGGAAGTCTGTATAAAGATACACTGGAGCTGTTTGAAGAAAGCAGAGCCTGGGAAACCATTTTATCGTCTGATACCCCATAAGGATGACGTCCGTTTTGGAGGAAATCATATATGGTAGTTGACTTTCCTAATACATAATAATGGATTTCCTGTTTTTTTTGCGGTATTCCATCGGTGTACAACCCATAATGCGGCCAAACATCCTCGAAAAATAACTTCCTGAGCTGAAACCGCATTCTTCGCTTATTTCAAGTATGCCTTTATTTCCCGAAATGAGAAGATGTGCCGCACGCTCGGTCCGGTAATTGTTCAGATACTCTATCGGTGACTGTGACAGATTCACACTGAAACATCGTGAACATTCCCGACTGCTTATATTTGCCGAATCAGCAATATCATCGAGCGTAATTTTATCAGGGTAGTTATTCTGAATGTATGTCATCATCACCTTAAGCCTGTCCATGGAAATATCGCTATGCGTACCGGCCTTATCCAAAGTTGGTTCGAATACCTTATACATGTTAAGCCACATTTTTGTCAGATGATTCTGTACTTCGAATTCATGCCCGTATCCACCTGTAATATCCGCATTATAAGCTTTGTTAAAATCATATATCAATTCATTTTCGCTCTCCCCGTCAGGTGAAAAAACATGGTACGGGATAGAACTGCAGCCTATAAGCGGCAGGAAATATTTACGTGCGATATTGCTGTTATATCCGCCGGCAAGAAAGCTTAAACTAAACTGTATAACATGCATTAAACAGCCGGAAAGATCATTGTTTTCAGGAAATATTCCATGAAGCACATTACTGTTTATGAATACAAAGTCACCCTTTTTTAAATGAACTTTCTGTTCGGGAAATGAATAATCGAATTCTCCTGATATCACATATGCTACCTCGATCTCCTCGTGCCAATGCCACGGTACCCTTCCCTCTTCGAACTGATCAAGATAATTACACAGACACTGATACATAATCCCTTCATTCTCGGTGTCTATTATTTCTCTGCCGTCTCTCAACAGCCTTATATCCCGACGTATGATCATTCCATTCGCTCCTAAAATATAATAATTTCAGAATTATTTTGATACTATTAATTCTAACATATCTGGCTAAATAATACAAAATTAATGCTTAATTTTACTTTTATATGCTATTTTAAGCCAAATACTAATATTATTCGGAAATAACTTGGCGTAATAAACATTTAAAACATCCTTCCGATATTGTATTATAACATCAGAAAGAAACAAAAGCCCGAACCTAAGGCTGATAACAATAAAAAGTCACGCGCAAAGCGGAAACAGGAGGAAAAACTTATGTTAAATTATTCAATCAGATTAAGAACAATAAAGGATGCGGTTGAACTCAAAAAGATTATGGAGAAATTTGATATCAATGGTACAATTTCGCAAAACGGTTTCCACGGAAATCCCAAATCTCTGCTCTCAAACATAGCACATCTCCCTCTTGACAATGCTACAATAACCATAGACGGATACCGTGAAAGCCAGCTTCCGTATCTGGATCAGGCATTCAGCAGTTTGGCAGCATAGTCAGAATTGTTAACTGATTATCCGGAAATAATTCAGGGCAGGTCATTATGACCTGCCCTCTTTTATACCTGTTTCCCTTAAAGCTTTGTCATCCCATGCCTTTAAGTATCTGTATCAGCTCGATATCCGACTGCTGCACCTTCATATTCGTAGTCACAGGCTCTTCACCGGGTTTTGTGACCGTGATCTCAATAACGGTCCCTTCGGTTATACCGCTTTTAATATACCTACTGATAAAGCTTGCGAATTTCGGGTGTGCTGTCCTGAAAGTATTAAGCGCTCCCATGAACTGCATCATATTCTTCGGGTTCATATCCATTTCAATTGTCCTCCGATCCTAATCAAAGGAATGTTAAAGCTTATCTTGTGATTTAGTATGATTCTGAATAGTTACCTGAAATTGACGTCGGTTGAATCTTTATTTAAGTAATTTCCGTCCGATAAATATAACAACACAGGCACCGACTACAGATGTAATGATGCTCCCAATTATATTCGTTGCATGAAATCCAATGATACTGAACAGGAAGCTTCCAACAAAACCACCTACCAGTCCAAGGATAATGTTTTTGATCCAGCCTCCTCCGCTGTTCATAAGAAATCCGGCAATACATCCGGATATTGCTCCGATTATAAGTCCTACTATGATTCCCATACTGTTCTCCTCCTTCATTTTATTACGATTCTTCTTAAGATGTTATATAATAAGATTATATCACATATACTAAAAGAAGGTATTGTAATTTTAAAGGCAATCGGGCTATCCTATTTCATTTCATCACTTAGTTTTTCCTCATACTCTTCCTTGGGCATCGGTTTTGCAAAGTAAAAGCCCTGTATGAGATCGCATCCTTCCTCTGCCAGAAAATCTACCTGATCCTTTTCCTCGACACCTTCAGCGACTGTCCTCATTGACAGCTTCTTCGCCAGGTTTATCGCCTCTGAAACGACTATACGCCCTCTCTCACCGTCATCATTCCTGAAGAATTCCGCATCGAGTTTTAATACGTCAAGCGGCATTTCCTTAAGTGAATTGAGTGATGAATATCCGGATCCGAAATCATCCATCGATACCGCAAATCCGTAATTCTTGAGTTTTTGGATAGTTGTTATGAGTGCGTTTTTGTCATCAAAGAATGCACTTTCGGTAAGCTCTATCTCAATAAGATCATGTGGTGTCCCGGCTTCATCTACAATATCTCTTATCTGTTCAGCCAGATCTTCCTCGATAAAATGAGCACGTGATACATTAACAGATACAGGAACACACTTCCTGCCCGAATCAAGCCAGGCTCTCTGATCATGCGCCACATGGGTCAGCATGTAATGATCTATCTTCGTGATAAAACCGTTCGTTTCAAAAATTGGTATGAACTTACCCGGACTTACCATTCCCTTCACGGGACTGTTCCAACGGATAAGAGCTTCCGCTCCGGACATTTCCCCGGTCTTCGGATCGTACTTCGGCTGGTAATATACAAGAAACTCTTCGTTCTCAATTGCTTTTTCCTGATTTTCGTTCACCCAGTCAAGCCACATCTGCTCCTCGACCATCTTGTCATCAAAGAATACGACCGCTGAGTCTGACCCGGTGATAGTTGCCCTTGCGGCCCCTGCATTGTTATACTCTTTCTCGATATCGACCGATCTTCGGCGAATGGATCTTCCCGTCTCATCAGTGTTTGCAACTATCCTGTCGACACCGACCCAGAAGTTGAACTTGTGGTCTTCGTTTATCGTCTCAAGCTCTGAGATCATCTTTTTGATACGTTCCTCAAGATTATCCCTGTCGCTGTACATCATCATAGCGGCAAAGTGAGCCGCGGAATGATGGGCACAAAGCTCATTTTTACAGAGGTGCTTCTTAATAACTTCATTTACCTTGCACAACATCAGCTCACCCTCTTTGACCGAATGACAGACGCAGAAATTCCTGTAGTTTACGAATACGATATCAAGTACTGCATATTTTTTATTTCCGTTTCCTCTCTTTGTAAGCTCAGCTTCGGCATTTGAAAGGAACCACAGCCAATTGTGGTCGCCCGTCACCTCATCCATGTAGAATACTTCCCTCATCCTTCTTCTGTTTCGAAGATGTTTGATCAGGAATATTATGACGAATATAAGCAGCGCAATGGTAATGCATACTATTATCACAGCAAGTATACCGGTCACTGCGAACTCCCTGAAATATACGTTAAGATATGCTTTCCCGACAAGACTGCTTCCATTATCTATCGGAACTTCTATCCATAACGGAAGCTTGATGCAATCACTTAAATCGACCGACTCTTCATCATCACTTATTCCGTTCTTCTCGAGAACTTTTCTGATATTTCTTGAATCTACGGTAATCCTTCCGTGAACGCTCGGGATGATCGCTCCAAGTTCCGTATCTGGAAATACGGTAAGAGTACTGTCAAATGTCTGGATATATCCTCCGTGTGCAAGATCACATGTATCGGAGCCGTGAACCTTTACAACTTTTTTGTCGCTGTCGATGATGATGTATTCGTTCTTCGGATCGTCAAGTGCTCCTAATATGTCCTCATTTTTCTTCGATTCGGAAAGCTTGTAAAAATCAGCCATATTGCTGATCCTTATATGTTCATCCCTTATCTTGGAATCTATGATATACAGTCCGAATACGGCAAGCATAGCTGCAAAAGATGAAAAGATGATGCCCGCAAGGATAAGCATTCCTGTGATGGCTCCACCGATATTTGACTTTTTGATCTTATGAAATTTTTGCTCCTTAATATTACTCATATTGACCTCCATGTTCTGAAACATTATTATCCTTATACCACCATCGGAAGATACTTCTCACGTTCTTTATCTATAAATTGTCTTATCCATTCACGATCAAGCAGATTATCGGTTGCTTCTGCCATCACTGATCTGTCAGCATATGTATCAAATTCCGACTGCTTTTCACCTAGGCGTATGAGCATCGCTTCATCCAACGTATCTTCGCACAGAAGATGGTATACTAATACATTATGAACCTGTCCCATCCTGTACACGCGGGATATGGCTTGATTTGTAAGGGATGGTTTGATCTGAGGCTCGCAAAAGATCACAACACTGGCAGCCTGAATATTGAGTCCTGTCCCTCCGGACTGTACCTGACAGATAAGAACTCTTCCCTCTTCATCTTCCGAAAATTTATCAATTATAGCCTGCCGCTCAGTAATCGGTGTTGTCCCGCATATAACTCCTGCGCACCTGCCTCCAAGTAACGATCTTACTCTGTCTATAGTCTCCCTGAAGAATGAATAAACAACTACTCTCCTACCTTCTTCACATGCCAGATCACACAGTTCGACAAGCCTTCCCGCTTTGGCAGATCCGCTTAAATTCTCATCTCTGAAAGACACACGTCTCATCCCGGCAAAATCATTCTGAGTTATATCATAGATATAAAGCTCTTTATCCCTTGTACTCATCAGACACCATTCCTGCTCCTCCTCTATCTCGGGAAGTTCTTTCAGGACCTGATCTCTTGTCCTTCTTAGGTAGAACGGTGCTATCATCTCCCTGAACTGTGGTACACTGCTCATCTGCGCAAGACTTCTTATTTCCGAAGACATATCCGGTCTGATGAAATCTATCAGTGAACACATTTCTTCAACCCTGTTCTCAAGCGGTGTTCCGCTCATCATAAGTATCCTGTCGGATTCGTTATCAAGGCGTCTTATGTTCCTGGTACGCTGTGCATCCGGATTCTTAATATAGTGTGCCTCATCTATGATAAGCAAGGAAAGACGCATATGATTATCAATATAGTCTACGATTTTACCCATCGTCTCGAAATTTGTTACTGCCGCTCCGCCCAAGGACTGCCATTTTTCGAAGGTTTCCCAGGCAAATGTCCCATGTACGAGATATGTATCTATATCACTGAATTTTCTTATCTCACGACACCAGTTTATCAATACGCTTGCCGGACAGACAATAAGGAAATGACTTCCTGCATCCTCTGCCTTTATATGTATCATCGCCGCTATAGCCTGTATTGTCTTTCCCAGACCCATCTCATCGCCAAGAAGTACCCGCTCCTGATGTAATATATATTTAGCCCCAAACTCCTGATATGCCCTGAGAGCACCTCTGAAGCCTGCTATATTAAGCGGATATGCATCAATTTCAGCGGCCAGTTCCGCAGATATACTGCTGTAAATAAGCGGCTTCTGTGTTCCGCTTATTCCGATCTTTTCGATTATTGCATAGTAATAGGCACTGTTTCTCTCATAATCATTGATCGCCGTTTCCTGCGAAATCTCAAGGGCCTGCGAATATTGAGAAGTAAACACTTTGGCTCTTGTAAACACTGATGAATCACAGAAGGAAACAATCTCATTCAACATCAGGATGGTGTGCTCTTTAGCCTTCCTGCCTGAAAACAGCCACTTTAACCTGCTCCTTATTATAGGTTCAGAACTTAAAAGCTCAATAAAATCACGGTATTCAACTCTTGTTCCTTCTGCATCCCGGCGTATAAGCTCGCATTGCCTGAATATATGTATTGCCCGGATAAGATCTTTTCTGTCATTATCCATATCTGTTCCGTCATCCGAAATACGCAGGCTTGTATATTCCGATATACGGTTAATAAATTCAGTAATTATGTTTCTGATCGCTTCCAGCTGCTTTTCACCGATTCCCTGAACAGCCAGAAGTTCCCAGTCCTTTGCACAAGACAGTTTATAAAGATCGTCATATCCTGCATCGGTTAATGCAGAAACCCGTATACCCGCCTTTGATTTCTTCAGTTCCTGGACAGAAACCTCCGCAAGTGACTTTTCTGCATCTTCTCTGAGGATACGTCCACATAGATTACGTATCCCTTCCTCTTGCACATTTCTGTCTGAATAGATCATATCCAGATATTCATATATATCCGTTAATACTTCTATTAACCTGTTTATTTTGGTAAAACTCAGGTTCTCTTTCATACTTTTTCACATCTGTTTTATTCTTTAGAAAATCTTTTTCTTTCTTTTCATCTACTTTTAAAATTATTTCCAAACCATATCCGGCATATCAGATCAGCTATGAACAAAGCAGAAACTATCAGGAAACCTGTATTATGGATCCTGCTATTTTGATATTTTTGCTGAAGCCTTATAATAAACGGCTGCAAATGACAAATGGCTGCATATATCAAAATTCCAAACATAAGACCCGGAACCAAAGCAATCCTGCCATCATAATTCAGAAAGTACCCTGTATAATCCCACATATAATCACCAGTTGTAATTTCAAGAATGTAACTTGATATCAGTTCGGCTGATGTTGCTATGATCGTACCGGATATAAATACCATTATAGGCTTTTTTATCTTAAGCAATGTTAAGATTCCGAATATGATAAAAAAACCAATACCATAAATAGGAAGCCATGGTCCCCAAAGAAAACCTCTGTTTAAAAATCCCCTTCGATGGTATATAACATCACACCATATTGATTCATATAACCATCCCAAAAAACAGTATATAAGAAAATATTCAATATAGTTCCGTATTAAAACCCAATTGATTGATTTGTCTGATCGCCGAACCATATTTTATCTCCGTCTTTCTTATTGAAATTCTTTAATGAAATCCCTGTCCCAAAGAATTATCTTTAATTTGGATGCAAGCTTTATTGCAGGCTCTGTGAAATACTGGTTTGTTATCACTACTCCTATCATCCGGTCGTAATAATCTCTTCCGGCATATACTTCCTGAACTGCTTTGACTCCTATTGGCCGATCATAACACTTGCATTGAAACGCATATGTTATA
>JAEEHY010000023.1 GCA_016281085.1 Lachnospiraceae bacterium | reverse complement strand
GGCAGTGCAAAAGCTACATACGGACCGATCAGGGATTTAAGCGAATCATATATACCCATATCCGTAGTCAGCTTGAATATCGGGATCAGCGTGACATGCATCGGCACCGACATCATGGCTACTATTCCGGCATATATCAGACTGCAGAAGCGAAACTTCATCCTTGCAAGGGGATAAGCTGCGAATGCTGCTATTATAAGCATCAGTACCAAAGACACCGCCACAACAATTACACTTCGTAAGAAGTAACCAAAGAATCCATGAGTCACTACCTCAACATAATTATTGAAGTACCATGGATCGGGCATATGGAAAACACCCTGCTGCAGCATATCGAACTGTTTTCGGAAGGAGTTAAGTACCATGAACACAAACGGTGTCAGAGTGATCACCAGCCAGAAACAGGCCAGAAGGATCGCAGCAGCCCACCCCAGTGTGCTCTTTCTTTTTTCTTTTGCATAATCGATCTCTTTAGCCTGCATATCAGTAATCCTCCTTTACTACAAAGACCTTCTGGAACAGAAGCGCAATGACAGTTATCAGGATGAACATTCCGGCCGCAACACAGGAACCGTATCCCATGTTAAACTGCTGGAAGGACAGCTTGTACATGTAAGTAGCCATCAGCTCTGTGGAATTAACCGGACCTCCCTGTGTCAGGTTCCAGATAAGGTCAAAGTACTTAAGCGAACCGATGAGCGACATGGTACAGGCCGTCTTGAATATGGGACCAAGAAGAGGGATCGCTATCTGTCTTACATACTGTCCGCGTGTTGCACCGTCGATTATTGCCGCTTCATAAATGGTCGTATCGATGTTACCGTAGCCTGCGATAAAGTAGACCATATAAAACGGTGTATACTGCCATGCCATTACACCTATGACAGCAAACAGTGCTTGCGGTGATCTGCCCAACAGATCCACCGTAACCTTCCTGCCCTGAATGAGGCTTGCCAGAGACGAGAAGATGCCTCCGTTGGTAGCCAGCGCATAAGTAAACAGGAATGCAATAGCCACAGAGCTCATAAGATACGGCAGGAACCATATGATCTTGAAAATGTTGAATTTCCTGCCTCCGGCATCTAGGAAGGTTGCAAGAAGCATTCCGATAGGGATCTGAAGCAGAATTGAGAACACCATGATAACAACATTGTGTTTGAAGGCATCCCAGAAATTCTTATCCTTCACCAGATTCACCCAATTCTGAATACCGATAAAGGTACGGTTGGCTGAAATGCCGTTCCATTTGTAGGCACTGATAACAAATGTATCAATGACCGGATAGATAAAATATACAGCAATCAGAATAAAGGTAGGCAGCAGAAAAACAGTAGCTGCTATAGCGACCCTCTTCCCTCTGACCTTTGCCAGACTGCTTTTGTTTTCTGTTTTCGATGCCATACATCCTCCTAAGATATGTTAACTGCCTGCCGTCCCAAGGCCGGCAGGCAGCCAATCATTTGCTGACTTTCGTAGCAATATTTCTCATTATTCCTCAGCCAAAGCAGCTTTCATTGCTTCGTCCTGATCTGCACCTATCTGGGCGCCGTCCTTCTCAAGACCGAACAGAGCGGATATACTGTTCTTATGAACCTCTGTTACAGATGCCGGCAGATACTGATCATACCAGAGCTGTACGTTGGAAGCATTGAAGAATACATCTGTTATCACCTTCATGTTGGGATCTGTAACCTGCTTCTCGAAGCCCTTTATTGAAGGAGTCTGGAAGCTGTCCATCTGCATCTGATTGTAGGTATCATCATTGTAATACTGGGTTGCAAGTACATACATTGCATCAAGCTTAGCCTGATCTCCCTTGCTGTTGAAGTTGAAGCAGTTACCTATAGCAGTACCTATCTCAACATCCTGCGGTACTCCCTTTGCCTTTGCTTCTGTATCCTCAGGCCAACGGAATACGCCGATATTCTCGTTATACCAGTCAGCATTGTCAGATGACATACTGCCTGCCATCCATGAACCGTGAAGCATCATAGCACAGGTTCCGTCATAGAGAAGAGCCTTATCCTGTCCATCATCGGGAGAAAGTGAGTTAACACCGTCAGGGAAGTAACCCTTCTTAACCCAATCCTGGATCTTGTCGCTCGCAAAAAGGAATGCTTCGGAACCGAAGGAACCTTCCTGTGTATAAGCTGCATCGAACTCATCATTTCCCGAGTGACGTGCTACCAGATACATGTAGTACATGGAGCCTGTCCACTTCGGAGCATTAGCCAGTGCAAAAGGAGTAATGCCTGCTGCCTTAAGCTTAGCGCATACATCTTCAAGCTCATCAAGAGTTGTGGGAACTTCAAGACCATTGTCCTTGAAGATAGTCTTATTATAGAATACATCACATCCAGACAGAGATCCGAAAGGTATACCCAATATCTTACCCTTGTATGAACCCTGTGCAATAGCCGCATCTATGAAATCCGGATGATCGTATTTGTTATACATATCAGTTATGTCATCAGCATAACCGGACTTATAGTATTCAGCCATAGGACCGCCGCCCCATGAAATATACATATCCGGACACTGTCCCGAACTCATTGCCACTACCAGCTGCTGCTTGTAGTTATCATTCTGCTGATGAACCTGCTCTACATGAATATTGGGATAATCCTTCATAAAACGTGCTACAGCAGCTTCCTGTGTAGGTCTGCCGGGCTCCTCTGTTGCAATATCCCAGAGAAGGATGGTCATTTCATCCTTTGTAAGCTCCGGAAGGTTCTTGCCATCTGTCTGCTTCGGTGCCGAAGACTCAGTTGCCTCTTCCGCAGGTGCCTCATCCTGTTTTGCTTCTTCCTTTGGTGCTTCAGCTGCGGGTGCTGCAGAGTCTGCAGGTGCTGCGGGTGCTGCGGGTGCGCTGCCGCCACAGCCGGCCAGCATTGAAACAGATAAAACCGTTGCAAAGAATAATGCCAATGCTCTCTTTTTCATTTCCTTTCCTCCTGTGTTTGAATACATTTACTGAACCTGTCCCGGTTCATAATATAACTCTAGATTAATTTACTTAAATTTGCTAATTAAAAGTTGCTATTTACCACACCAAAATTGCTATTATATATATGCAACTTTTTGTAACTTTCAACTACATTGAAATTATCTGCTATGCAATATGCTACATTTTCGACACTTTTTAGTTGTATATGTGTTATAATATTTCTTAATCGGGCGCGGTAATACGAAATGTTTTTTTCAAGCCGCGAAACCAAGGGCAATTTTTGTCATATTCAGGAGGATATGTGTCAAAATGAAAAGTCAACTGACTCTTAACCCCAATGCAAAGGAGCAGGTTAACCATAAGATCAACACCAGCCTGCGCATGTTCATAAACAGATTTCACGGTGATTTTCCTCCGCATTGGCACACGGACATTGAGATGATCATGCCCAAAGAGGCTCCATACAGGGTGATCTGTGCCAATCAAGCCTATGAAGTTGAAATTGGGGATATACTTATGATCTGTCCTGCTGTTATCCATGAAATCTTCTCACTCTCTCCGGGAGACAGGCTTTATATACAGGCTGATTTCGCGGGTATTATCACCTTAAAGGAAATAGAAAAGGCATTCCGAATAATGTCTCCGGCTCTTCACGTCAAGAAAAGAACATGTCCGCCGGACGTATACAATAAGCTGTGCAAATATATAGACATGATCATGGAGCTGTACTTTGGTTCTGCCCGTTCCGTTGATATAAACCGTGTTCCGGACAACGAGGATTTTATTACCTTTACCGAACTGGAACCCTACGGCGAGCTCGAAATATACTCAATCCTGATGCAGTTCATTGCCTTCTGTGCAAAAAATATAAGCCTTTTCCAGGGATCGGCATCGATCCCTGCACAGGCTCATATCAAAAACAGTATTTCCCTGAGCAATATATGCTCATATATTTCGGAACACTTCACTGAAGACTTATCTCTCGAAGATGTCTCCGAATATGCAGGCTTCAGCAAATTTCATTTTGAAAGAATATTCAGGGATTATACAGGTATGACCTTTTACCAGTACCTTCAGCAGATGAGGATAAATTACTCCCAGACGCTCCTGTCCAATCCCGAGCTTTCCGTTACCGATATTTCATATCAGGCAGGCTTTGCCAGCTGTACTGCATTTACCCGCGCTTTCAAGAAAAGTACGGGATATCCTCCCTCACAGTTCCGGCTGTTGAACGAGGAAAAACACCCTCTTCAGGCAAATCCGCATTTCGCGAATACACTATGATCCATCATATACGGCAAAGCCTATACCTCAAACTTATAGCCCATACCCCAGATCGTCTTTATATAGTCGCCCTTTTCGCCGATCTTGCTCCTAAGCTTCTTCACATGAGTGTCTATTGTTCTGGCATCGCCGAAATAGTCATAATTCCAGACATTGTTCAGTATCTTCTCACGCGAAAGGGCAACCGTCTGATTCTCCATAAAATAAGTGAGTAGCTCAAATTCCTTGAAGCTCAGTTCCACAGGATTACCGTCAATAGTAACGGTATGGCTTGTCTTGTCGAGCACGATACCGCCGGCCTCCAGCTTCTCTTCAGCATCAAGCTTGTTGCTCCTTCTAAGAAGGGCATTAACCCTTGCCACCAGGATTTTGGGGCTGAAGGGCTTGGATATGTATTCATCCGCCCCCGAATCAAAGCCCTTAAGCTCATCTCTCTCCTCGGCTTTCGCCGTGAGCATGATTATCGGCACCTTGGACTGAGACCTTATTTCCCTGCACACCTCAAGACCGTCAATCCCCGGCATCATGATATCGAGGATGAACAGGGAGATATCATTCTCTTCATAAAATCTGTCCAAAGCTTCGTTTCCATCCGCAGCCTCAATAACCTCGTAATCCTCTCTTACAAGGAAATCCTTTACCAGCTTACGCATCCTGCTCTCATCATCTGCTATCAGTATCTTAACCTTATCCATTTCAGTTCCTCTTATTATTGTATTCCCAGCTCATTCTCACGCTGGCGGACCTTTGATTCACGTTCGGTAAGCTCCTGTTCCCAGGAAGCATACTTATTGGTTATCGCATTCTCATAATTGATCATGTTCGGTGTATCGGATTTGATAACAATAATATACATGACCACTATCATAAGAGCCATAACAAGATTGAGGAGAAGAGAATTCCGGTATTCCTTTCGGAAGGTCTTAACCTTCCTTCTTCGCTGCATCCTCTCTTCTCTTTCTATATCCTTCTTATTGTTGTACTGATTGTGTATATCAACGTAGGAAACCAGCACCGGAATATCCGAAACCCTGTCATCATCTATTTCCTGTCTTTTATACAGATATGCCTGAAGCTGTCTTAAATACTCCAGACCTATCGGTGTGAAGAAGGTATTGCTTTCTATCATTTTATTGTATACCGACAATACCGCTTCCGGATTGTCCTCATTGATCTTGGACGATATATATTTGATCCTCTGTATTTCTTCACGCGCTATGCTTCCGTTCTCTCTGTCGGCAAACACATATCCGTCAACATTTCTGCCGCTGTCTTCTTCCATACCCGGTAGTATCCTCCTTGCCTTGAGTAAAAGAATAAATATAGGGAGACGCTTAAGCGTCTCCCTGTATTATAACCTATTACGTAATTATTTTCCACGTCTTACAGCTGGAAGATACCTACGCTCTCTTCAATGATGTTGGCTGCGTTCTTAAGTCCCTGTGTCTCATTTTCGATATCACCGATCATGTTACCGAACTCTGTAGCCGATGCGGAGGTCTCCTGTGTACCTGCAGCATTCTCTTCAGCGATAGCTGTAAGATTCTGAACTACATCCACTACATTAACTCTTGCTTCATCAAGCTGTGATGTGGTGTCTGCTATATGCTTAACACCTTCCATGGACCTGTCGATACCTTCCTTAACGATCTGGAATGCATCATCTGTCTTTTGTACGTTCTCGTTCTGTCTGGTCATGATGTCACGTACATGGTTCATCGTTTCAACAGACTTGGTAGAGTCTGCTATAAGGCTTGTGATGATCTCCTCGATCTTCCTTGCCGACTCATTGGACTGCTCGGCAAGCTTACTGATCTGTGCAGCAACAACCGCAAATCCACGTCCCTGTTCTCCTGCTCTTGCAGCCTCTATGCTGGCATTGAGTGAAAGGAGGTTTGTTTCGTCCGCGATCTCTGTGATAAGATTTGTAGCGTCCCTGATCTTAAGTGCCGACTCATTGGTCGTATTGGTCTGCTGTGAGATAACCTCGATAGCATCAACAGTTTCCTGATTAACAGATGCTAGCTCTGCAAGTATTGCACTTGCCTGCTCGGATGACTTCTGCATCTCAACGGCATTTCTCTGAAGCTCTTCAACCTGAGCACTGGTCTCTTCAACCATGTTACCCATAAGGATAACGTTCTCGGTAGCCTTCTGAGTCTCATCAGCCTGTGATGTGGCACCGTCTGCGATCTCATGTACCGCACGCTCAACCTGACCTACAGCATCATTTGCATTCTGTGATGTGGTGGCAAGACGGTTGGATGATGAATACAGGTTACCGCTTTCGGTCTTGAGCTTACCGATTATCTCAGCAAGCTGTGTCCTCAGCTCCTCAACGTATTTACAAAGGTCACCCACCTCATCGGAACGGGCTGCTGCCTTTTCATCAACCCTTACCGAAAGATTACCCTTACTTACTTCACCTACTACATCGATACTCTTCTGAATGGCTCCTACTGTACTTCCTGCTATCATAAATGCAAGGATCGCACATATAACACATACTACAACCGATGCAATAATGATAACGGAAACCACGCTCATGACTTCTTTCTGAACCTTCTCACGGCTCTTGCCTGCAAATACCATACCGCAGATGGAACCGTCACTCGGCTGTGTAAGCGGCATATAGTATGCGAAATACTTCTGCCCTGCAACATTGGCCGAATTGGATGTTATCGCCTGTCCGCCGGTGATAACCTTGCTCACTATCTCGGCCGATGCCTGTGTAAGCACCGCCCTGGCTCCGTTACTTACTACCGATGTGGCATATCTTGTATCACCGAAGAATACCGTTGAATCGATCTCGGAAAGTGTCTTGATGTTGTCGAATGGAACTTCATCGGCGGTGATATTGAAATCACCCTTGAACATTTCCTCGCCCCTTACTTCGAAATCACCGGGTGCAACAGTTGCTATACGGTCTCTTACGGATATTGTGGTAGCCTTAAGAGCTGCGTATACTTCCTCCGCCATCTTGTCCTCTACCATTATGTAGGAAAAAATACAGGAAATGATGGCCAGTGCTACAACCGGAATTACCGACAGCATGATGAATTTAGCCTTTAATTTCATAGTCTTTAACCCCCGCTTTCTTAAAAAGTTATGTATATTCTACCATTTATCGCACAACATAGCAAGAAATTTAATATATTTTCAACATAATTTATAAAATTTTATGTATTGTATTTACAGATTTTCACCAGGGGCTTTATTTAAAAACATTTATCAATGTAATAATCACAAGCCGCCTGCAATGTAACGAAATCACCCTTTCACCCTCAGTTCGATGACCGAAGCGCATGGAACAGTGAGCACTATCCTGCCCCCGTCAACCCTGTATCCCTTGTATTCCTTAACTGCAACCTTATCAGGCTCGTCAAAGGTATTCTTATCCCTGGCATCATCTCCTTTAAGGATCAGGCATTCGACTATTTCACGGGCACCCGTATCAGCAAACTGTATCTCAAGCTCCCTGTCTTCCTCAAACGAAAGATTGTTTACGGTGATCGTGATCACTCCGTCCTTAACCGAAACCGACTCAGTAAGCTCCGGAACCATACGGTCATCTTTCACTCCCGCTGTTCCCACACCGGTCAGAGAGCTGTCAAGGAGCTCCGCGCCCTGATGATGACGGAACATATACATTACATGCCAGGTCGGAGTCTTTATCATCTTCTCGCCTTCCGTAAGGATCACCGACTGAAGTACATTAACCATCTGTGCGATGCAGGCAAGCTTAACCCTGTCACAGTGCTTGTTGAATATATTAAGCGAAATACCGGCCACAAGTGCATCCCTCATGGTGTTCTGCTGGTACAGGAAACCGGGATTGGTGCCGGGTTCAACCTCGAACCATGTTCCCCACTCATCCACGGACATACCGACCTTCTTCTCCGGATCGTACTTATCCATGATCGCTCCGTGCCTTACTATAAGCTCCTCGATATGATGAGCAGCCCACAGCGTCTTATACCACAGATCGGCATCGAACTCGGTTGCGCTCACCTTGGGAAGCCAGCCTTCGGGAAGTGTGTAGTAATGCAGTGATAACAGATCCATAAATCCGTGCTGCTCGGGAGTCGTATGTGCGTAGCACGTTCTCATGACATCCTCGGTCCAGTAGTAGTCCTCACTGTTGGCTCCGCAGCATATACGCATTATCGGATTATCCTGATCATACTGGCGGATAAAGGTCTGATATCTTCTGTACTCGTTCCCGTAATACTCCGGTGTCATATTGCCGCCACAGCCCCAGTTCTCGTTTCCAACTCCGAAATAATCAACCCTGAAAGGCTCCTCATGTCCGTTTGCCTTACGCAGATCGGACAGAGGGGATGTTCCGTCAAGCGTCATATACTCTATCCATTCCGACATCTCGCGCACGCTTCCGCTTCCCACATTTCCGTTTATATATGTCTTGCATCCAAGCTGCCTGCACAGCTCCATGAACTCATGTGTACCGAAGCTGTTGTCTTCAACGACACCGCCCCAGTTCGTATTGATCATCTTCTTGCGCTCATTCTTGTTCCCGATACCGTCGCGCCAGTGATATTCATCGGCAAAGCAGCCACCCGGCCAGCGAAGGAGCGGAATATCGATCTCCTTAAGCGCATTCACAACATCCTTTCTCATTCCGTTCACATTGGGTATATCGGAATCCTCACCAACATAAATACCCTCATAAATGCATCTCCCAAGATGCTCGGAGAAATGTCCGTATATCTCCGGTGCTATGGTTCCCAGCTTCTTCGTTTCATTAATAATAAGCCTTGCCATCATCAAAACCCTCCATTTTTTATGTTTATTCCTTCCAAAACCCCTGTCAGAAACTTCAAACAGGAGGACTTTCCTTATATCTCTCAGTCAAGATTCAGACTCTTGTTCATGATGGAGTAGATAATCCAGTACATGGCAGCACATATACCGCAGGCGATTATATCTCCGACAAAAAGCGTTATCAGCGGAGCCTGTTCATACTCAACAAAACGTTTAATAAATTCAAATCCGTCAAACACATCAAAGACAGCTATCGACTGGATAAGCACGTTTATTATAAGGCGAAGCACTATCCTTATGCCTATAAATACCCCTATCGACGCAAACACCTTATTCTTAACCGCAAGCTGCCCTATACTGATCGACATATATCCCGTAAAAGCCGACATTATCAAACGCAGAAGGGACATGATCAACAGAAGCGGAATGGCAACGGCCATTTCCCACGGATCCATATAATTCATCACTTCTCTGATGACATCCAGAACAGCATCGGTGAATTCCTCACCGAAAATACTGAAGAACATGATGCAGGCGCTGACAACGATAATTACTCCGGCGATAAGCTTCCACAATACGTATACAAATGTTTTGGACAATATAAGCTCATGCTTGCTCACGGGAAGGGTATGCATGAGATAACCCTGATCGGTATACAGATTTCTGTAGAAACGCACATAGAAATAGATGGTCGAACCCATCAGCAGCAGAGTCACACTCATAAAAAGCAAAACAACATAACCCATGCCACCTACGGCAAACATCATATCAAGTGCATCACTGTCATTCATATTGAGCCTGTCCATGATCGTCCCGTAATCATGAAACAGTATGGCACCAAGCGCAGAAAGTGCCACTACAACCACGCAAAGTACGGTCATCAGCTTCCAGGAATCCTTCCATTCATGTTTAAAAAGCTTCATTAACATGCAAACACCTCCCTGAAATGCCTGTCTACCGAACAGCCGTATTTATTCTTTATCTCAGCAGGTGTCCCGTACAGAACGAGATGTCCGTTTTTGAGGAAGATGACCTCATCGAGTATTCCCTCAATATCGGATATAAGATGTGTACATATAAGAACGGATGCCTCGGGATTGTGATTCTGAACTATGGTCTTTATGATATAATCCCTGGCGGCGGGATCCACACCCGCTATCGGCTCATCAAGTATATACAGACGGGCATTCCTGCTCATGACCAGGATAAGCTGTACCTTCTCCTTGGTTCCCTTGGACAGCGTCTTAAGCCTGGCATTTTCGTCAATGCCGAGCATTTTTATCATGGCAAGTGCCCTGTCTGCGTCAAAATCAGCATAAAAGTCATAGAAATAATCAACAATATCAGCGACGGTATTCTGAGCCTCAAGATATGTTCTTTCGGGAAGATACGAGATCATGCTCTTCGTTTCGATACCCGGCTCAAAGCCCTCAATATACACCTCTCCGCCCGTCGGTCTCAGAAGACCGTTTATCATCTTGATGAGAGTGGTCTTTCCGCTTCCGTTAGGGCCAAGAAGACCGATTATCCTGCCTCTGTTGAGAGTCAGATTGAGAGAGGACACCGCCTCCTTCCTTCCGGCATAAATCTTGGTAAGGTTTCTGCATTCAAGTAGTGCGCTCATGTTGGTTTCACCCCTGTGTTCTTATTTCATTCGCATAGGCTCTTCAGATCGTTCCTGAGTGAATTCAGTTCCCCGATCAGCGGCTTATAGTCCATTTCGGTTTCGTTTCTTAAATGCTCGGTTATCTCAACCGCCTTATCATATATGGGCGTGAGAGACAGATTCCCAAGGACTCCCTTGAGAGAGTGCGCAGCCTCGAATCCCTCTTTAAGAGCACCTGTCTCAACAGCTTCCGTCAATTTGTCAAAGCAGGGATCATCACATACCGATTTCACCAGCCTTAAATACAGCGCTTCATTTCCCACGCATCTTGCGAGCCCGGTATCGGTATCCGCCCCGTAAGTCTTCAGATCATCTATGGTTAACATAACTATTCCTCCTGATTTTCTTTTACCTTCTGTATTAATATCCGGGTGTCAAAACATCTACTCAGTCATCTCAGCCTCTATAAACTTCTCGAATTCCTCCGGCGGAACCGGCCTCGAAAAATAGTAGCCCTGAATAAGGTCACATCCCATCTTTTTAAGCACCTCCACCTGAACCTCATCCTCTACGCCCTCCGCTACCGTCGGAACATTAAGGAACTTGGCTATATCCACGATCAGCTTTACCATGCGAAGGCTCTTATCATCCCTTCGCATATTTCTTATGAACTTCATGTCTATCTTGATAGCATCAACTGTTATGGTCGTAAGCATATTAAGAGAGGAATACCCGGATCCGAAGTCATCCATTTCGATCATAAAGCCCTTGTTCCTCAGGCTTTCAACCACATCCGTCAGTGCCTTCGCATTGTCCGCATAAGCGGACTCCGTGATCTCAAGGAGCAGTTCCTCCGAAGTAAGATCATTGATCTCAAGTATCTTAAGGAGCTTGTTTTCGAGCTCGGGATCATATATATCTATACGTGATACATTAACGGATACGGGAATGGTCCTTCCGTACTTTTCCTTCCATTTACGTATCTGACGGGCAGCCTCTTCCCATACGTAATTATCAAGCTTCTGTATAAGTCCGTTTCCTTCAAACAGCGGTACGAAATCACCCGGGCTTATCATTCCGTTCTCGGGATGCTTCCATCTTATCAGCGCCTCAGCGCTCTTAAGCACCGGTTTATCTCCCTGTATACCGTACTTGGGCTGGTAATAAACGATGAGATCCTTATGATTTATCGCTTCTCCGATCTCATTTATGAGCTTCTCATGATACAGTGAACGCTCGTGAAGTTCACTGCTGTAGGTTGACATGGATTTTGTATAATCACCTCTTATACGGTCGCACGCAAGCTTGGCCCGGTCAAACCACTGTTCAACTTCGACATCCTTGTCAACATTGGGATATACTCCCATCCTGACTCTTATCTTGGCAGTCTCTGACAGCTCAGGGAGATTGTCCTGTATCATCTTCATGATACCGTCATAGTTGAACTGATGCTGGCAGTATACGTAGAAGGTGTCCGCTTCCGTCCTGCAGCCTATGCCGGCAACATCCTTGAAGATGTTCATCAGCATCTGTGCCAGCTCCTTAAGGATCATATCGCCTGTCTTGCGTCCGTACATCTCATTTATAAGATGGAAATGATCGATATTGAAAATGAGTGCATCCATCAGCCTGTCGCGATTGTATACCTCGATCTGCCTTATGTACTCAAAAAAGAAATCCCTTGAGTACATCCCGGTGAGATGATCCTTCTCGGCCGAGCTTATGATCGTCTTGTCCTCTGAAAGCTCTACTATCCTTTCGCATCTTGCAAGGATCACTTCCGGCATGTCATACGGCTTTATTATGAAATCAACGGCCCCGAGGTTAATACTCTTAACCTCCGCCTCCTTCTCACTCGTCATCACGATTATGGGGATATTCTTAAGTCCCGCGCTTCCACGGCATACTTTTATCAGTTCGAAACCGTCCATCTTCGGCATAATAAGATCCAGAAGGACAAGCGAATACTGCGGCGACGCATTCTTTATCATCTCGAATGCCTCCCGGCCGTCATGTGCGTAATCCACTTCATACCTGTCTCTTAAGATATTACCGAGTATCTCGCAATTGATCATCTCATCATCAACAACCAAAACCCGGCGTTTAAGTCCACTGCTTATTCTGAAATTCTCCATAACAGCATTAACCCCCGTTTATCTTTATTCGTCAAAAGTTCCTTTCAGATAATTCATATCAGCATTCATAAGTGCCTTGTTCTCCGCAAGCCTGTGCGAAAGCTTGAGCTTGTTGATCATCTGCGGATCACTCTCATGTTTTTTTATAACACTCTCATCCCGCAGATGATGCATTTTCTGTCTGGCCACCTCTTCCATATGTCTCGCATGCGCAAGCGCGATATACAGATCATCATCCTCAACATGCTCATCCGAAAGCATGGCCTCCATCTGTTTAATCCTGTCTGTCACAGTTGTCAATATGTTTCTTATATCATCAATATTGTCAGCGCTCATTATGCCGCTTGAAATTTCCTTGAAGACGTATATCCTGCCGCTGCGCTCCAGCTTGTCTTCCTCACTGAGGTTGTCTATCAGGTTCTCTCCGGGAGATTTGGGCATGCCTTCACACTGGCCCATGTCATCATCCGATTCACGTTCCTTTTCAAACAGGTTTCTAAGCTGATCCTTGACCTGTTTTCTGACCGATTCCTTCGAATTGACATCAACCGTTGCAGTACCCGTATTCCAGCTTGTGTTATAATCGTTTCCCATAGTGTCCTGATCATAGACTGCGGTCGCAGCATCACTCACATCTCATTTAATGCCGCCCGCTGCATCTGTACCTGCCAGTGCTCCCGACGAAAAGGCCCATTGCAGGTTATACCCGCCGCAGGTTCCGTCGACATCACACAGTTCACCCACTATATACAGTCCCGGGATAAGCCTGGACCCAAGATCAGCTGTCAGCTCGTCAGTACTTATTCCGCCTGATGTCACCTGTGCCCTCTCATAACCCGCATCACCCGTAACCGTGACCCTCATATCTTTAAGTATGCCCGCAAGCCTGTTAAGCGTTCCATCCGAAACATTACCGCCAAGCGAACCCGGAACGATCCGTGCAAGAGACAGGCAATACTCGGCAAGCTTCTCATTAAGGCACAGGCTCAGAGCCTCAAGTGCACTCCTGTCCCGCCTTATGTCACTCCGCTTAACCCTGTTACCCTGTTCACATCTGTCAAACACAGCGTACTCAGGATGGAATGTATTGTTAAGCAACACCTTAAGCTCATCCTGTGTTTCATCCGGAAACAGATCGATGTGAACCTCTGTGACCCTGCCCTGTGCAAGAGCTTCGGTCGCATAACGGCTCATCTGCATAACCGGTATTCCGCTTATATTATCCTTATTCAGGATTATCTCGCCTCTTTCGTCCGCAACAGCCTCACCATCAGCCGTAAGCGATACCGCACATTTTATCCTTACTCCCGCCAGCTTTCCCAGCCTTTTATCCGAGAACTTAAGAGGAACGAGGGCCGGCCGCTGCGTTATCATAGTATGTCCCAACGATATCAGAACCCCATTAAGATTACCGTCACTGCCGTGAGCAGGCGAAGCCTTCCCACCCGTTGCAACTATAACCTTATCACAGTTGTACTTTCCCGTTATCGTTCTTATATCAAATCCGCTGTCACTATCGTCCGGATCGGATTTAGGTATTATGTCAACCACCTGTTCATCGCATTTTATCCTCACAGACAGCCTCCTGCATTCAAGCAAAAGGGCGTCAGCAACCGATCTTGCCTGTTCATTGTAAGGATAAATATAGTCTCCGATATGCTTGGTCATCATACCGAGATTGTGAAAAAACAGAAGCAGTGAGTTCCTGTCATAGCAATCCGTGACCATCCTTGCAAACCCGGGATCGTTACCTCTGTACACATCTCCCTCCATATTAAGATTGGAGAAATTACATCTTCCGTTCCCTGTTGCATACAGCTTCTTAAGGGGTTTGTCTTTTCTTTCAAGAACAGTGACCCGGGCACCTTCTCTTGCAGCCTGTATGGCTGCCATCATTCCCGCAGGCCCTGCGCCCACCACTATTACTTCCATATATCTTCATCCTGTTGGGATCACCTTATCCGTTATCCAAAGGTCCTTGTTGTTATCACACCGCCCGAGATCGCGATAACGATCAGACCGGCTCCTATTGCAACAGCTCCGATCACCCGGTGGCCGCCTCCGGTTTTGTCTATACCCTCTATATAATATTCGGAAGGATCGTCGGGATTGTATTTCATCTTGACCTTTGTATCCATCTTAAGATCTTCCGTAAGCGTATATCTTATCTTATATTCCTGTTCATCAACCGTATACACAAGGTCTGTCGTATACTCAAGGCTCTTATCCTCGGCTTTTCCCTTCTCTTTTACCCTGACGACAACGGCCTTCGTCTCTTCCGTACATCTGGCAATCTTCTTTTCGTCACCTGCGCTCAGCACAAATATGGAAACCAGTCCGAATACTATAAGGATCACGCCGCATACCAGTGCGGGTATACGAATACCATCACTCATATATAATATGCCCCCCGTGTATAGAAGTAACCTATAATATTCTATTTTATCTCATTTTTGCCACATATTCAATCAAATCAAATACACAGCTTATTCTTATCGATACGCCCTAATTTAGATGAAACATTAATGAGTGCCATCTGCAGTGTTAACGTGTCAAACGCAGTTATAGCGAAATCAGTTATTATATCCAATGTCAGAGCCACCGCCAAGGCTGCTTCGGGTATTCCCATCTGCAGGAAAAGGATCGTATATACGGCAGCTCCTCCTCCGGGGATAGGCGGAACCGCGACGGATAACACGATACACAGGAACACCGCAAGCAGCAGCCAGACCGGTGTACATTGTACATGATATACCGAGGCAAAGTACATGACTATTATCAGATTGTAAACAGATGATGACGGTTTGTGTACGACAATGCCAAGCGGCACTCCAAAACTGACCAGCGACGCATCGATCCCATACTGTTTTTCGCATGTCTCAACATTGGTGCCGAATGCCGCTGCGGATGAAGCCGAAGTCAGAGCCACCAGGAATGCCGGCAGACATTTACGTATAAGAATCGAAGGCTTCACCTTCTGATAAGCTGAAGTTATCAAAAGGTATGCCGAAGCAATGAAAAACAGTGCAACAAGAAAAACACCCATAAACTTCCATACCGAAGAGATAACCACCAGATCACCTGACCAGATCAACGATAACATGACCATGAAGATAATAAATGGAACGAGATGGCTGATAAGGCTCATCAGGAAGTTCACCAGAGCATTGATCTGACCTATGATCATGGCGACCTCACGGGTCTGTTTCTGCATGAATAAAAGAGCAGTTCCTATCACAACGGCAAGGAATATGATCTGCAACGTATTACCGCTTGCAAAGGGTTCCAGAATATCAGACGGAAAGATACCCAGAATCATTTCAAGCACTGCCCTGACCTGCGATACCTGATTACTTCCATTTGAGAAGCTGTTTCCGAAAACCGGAAAAAAAACGGCACAGACCACCGTAGCACAGGACACATATTTCAGGAAGCTTAAGATCATCGTTCTTCCTATCGAGCCCAGCGTCTCAACATCTCCTATTCCGTAAATGCCCCATGCAACGGACAGGAAGATCATGGGACCGGCAATACATCCCAGAATGTCAAAAAATGTGTCATATACGGGACTGATAATCGTATCAAGAAGCATGCGGCGTAATCCCTCAGGTATCAACAGGTTTCCGGCAACGCCTGCAAGGATTGACAGTGCGGCTACGATACACAATACCTGGAACTGCGACATTGATTTCTTCCTGATCTGATAAAACAGACTGTTCCTGCCGTTAAAATAGGAATACTTGGGCTTCTGGTTCAGACTGATCAGAATGATATTGCAATATTCCCCCAAATTCTCAGACCGCTCCATTTCCGGATCAACCGGTGTCCCGTCCATTTCTATGATCATATATGGTGAAAACAGTCTTTGCCCAAGCTTCAGACATACATGCCTGCCCTCGCAGCCCTTGTCCATCCAGTTCAAAAGAGATTCCTCGGCAGACAGACGGTAACGGATAACATCTTTACCGTCAGCATGCTGCTTCTCGCAGAACCTGACTATCTCCCCGGATATCTCATCGCAGGCGGATGAACTTAAAATGTATTCCCTTTCAAACAGAATCATGACCGGTCTCCACAGCTCCTCTCTTCATAACTATATCTTTATTATTCCGGTTACTCACTCATCAAAGAGTTATCATAAGATTGCCAAGTTCAAGTGCCGGAATGAAATTTACATCTTTGGCAATCCTGATGATCATTTATAACATGGCTTAAGTCTGACTGTATTATCACCCGGCGTAATACTGCATTGTTTGAGGAACTCTTCAAAACCCGCAAGATTCTCCGGCTGTCTTACAAGCCATGGTATATGCGCATCACACCCGATAACAACAGGTGCCCCCATATCGGATGCCATCCTGAAAAAATCAACCCGTGGATAATTTCTTTTATCATAGAAGCCGTACATATTTATCTCAAGCGGCAGATCCAGTTCCACGGAAGCTTCCGCAATTCTGCTCATATGCTTTAGAAATGTCCCGCTGTCTCCTGTGTAATTGATAAGATCGGGATGTGCCAGATAAGAAAACACCCCCGTTTTCATTCCCTCTATCGTACAGTCAACATATGCCTTTAGTCTCTCTTCGTCATCTGTTACGCTTCCTGCGTAGAAACCCTCTATCTCATCGGGAACGTGATGCTGCCCCTGTATTATGTAATCAACAGGATATTTATGCAGTATATCCATTAATATGTCAAAGTATCTGACCGTATACTCAACCTCAAATCCGATAAGTACTTCTATATCATCCCTGTATTTTTCTTTTAATGCTTTAAGTGTTTCTATATATCCGGGAAGTTCATCCATGGTCATCCGTATTCCGGAAACATATCCTTCCGGAAACGGCTGTGGTGCATGATCTGCAAATCCCAGTATCTTAAATCCCTGTGATATTGCATGTTCAATATACTCCTCTTCCTTTCCCACAGCGTGTCCGCAACGTACTGTGTGTGTATGATAATTAGCTAACATAACCGCTCCTTCCACGATCGTTCATATGTAACTATATAAGTATCGCAAAACAAGAGCCGTATCTTTACAGCTCTCGTCTTATAATTTGCCTATCCACTCTCGCCGAACAGGATCTTCATATAATCCATTTTCTCCGGCAATAAAAGTTTTCTTCATCATCCATATCCCGGATACTATATACCCCACGCCCGTTTCTCGTTAGATATACCGGTGAACCTACAGCAACTTTATCCAGAACATTTCCATACTTTCTCAGTTCCGATATCGGTGTGATTGTTGGCACATACAATACCCCCTTTATTTTAAAGAATAGCATGAAACATAACCATTTACAATCACGTTTCAACGGACAGAGGTAACGGACAGAGGGACGGTTCCAATTGACACCCTGTTAAGCATCACCCAACAAGTTAATCTTTCAGACATCCGATCGGAACAACATATACTCCATCTTTTCGCTGATATGCATAACTATCTGTACCTGACAACACCATAAGAAACGAAGGTTCATGCATACGAGTAGTATCGATCTTATCCGCAAGTTCTTTCAGTGTCTTGGCTCCATGCTCTATCAATGTATCTCCGCCAAGCTTGATCTCTATAAGACCATAATCGCCATTATTTAGATGAATAACCGCATCACACTCCAACCCGCTCTTATCTCTGTAATGATAAAGTTGTCCTCCGAGTGCATCAGCATATATCCTCAGATCCCTTATACACATAGTTTCAAACATGAGTCCAAATGTATTCAGGTCGTTTATTAAATCTTTAGGATAAATACCCAACGCAGCTGTGGCGATCGAAGGATCAACAAAGTACCTTGTATCAGATGTTCTTACGACTGTTTTTGACCTGAGATTCGGATTCCAGGCCGGCAGATCCTCAACAACAAAAATCTTTTTCAACGCATTTACATATGACAGAACTGTATCTTCATCCAATGTCTGAGAATCATTAGCATCCATGTCAGCCTTGAGAGCAGCATTGCTAACCTGTGCTCCTTGATTTCTGGCATACGAACGCATAAGAAGTCTCGCCCGTTGTTCATTCCTGTTTATTCCATCAACTCTTGATATATCATTATTGATAACTGATTCATAATAATTCAGAGCCTGATCAAGTGCTATCTCCTTATCCTTCTGCAAAACAGCTCGAGGCCAGCCTCCCCTGCAGACAAGATATGATATATCTTCAACACTCAGACCATTTACAGACGCAAGTGACTCTCCGGGTTTTTCGTCAAATAGCACCTTTATACTAACCTCGCCATTGGACTCCCCGGATTCAAATAAGGACATAGGACGCATCTTAATCCTCGCATATCGTCCGGTTCCCGAATGTTCAGTTTTTGAAATATCGGCTGGGACAGATGATCCGGTTAGAATAAACATTCCCTCGGATCCTCCATGATCAACAGAAAATCGGATACTGTCCCACAATGTTGGCGCAATCTGCCATTCGTCAATCAGTCTCGGCAACTCGCCCTCAAGCAAAATGGATGGTTTTATCTCAGCCATCCTAATGTTCTGCTCTTTCTTCTCAGGCTCATCCATATACAGTATACTTGCAGCAATCTGCTCTGCAGTTGTGGTCTTTCCACACCACTTGGGTCCTTCAATCAGAACTGCTCCAGCACTTTTCAGTTTTCTTTCCAAAAGTCTGTCAGCAACCCTCTTCTTGTAATCATCCATGGAATTATTCCTTGTTTCATATTTATTATCCAACAACAATATCATTTATTCGGTTATTTGGCAATATTTCTTTCGGCTATTTGGCTGAAAATTTTTCGGTCATTTGGCATCTGGCGTGGTTTTTTCATGTACCATTTATGGATATTCCGATCCCGGAAGAAGCTGATGACTCCATGTTCATCCTAACTACGAAGGATGAGATATGATGTCATAGGACATTTGAAATTGGTCACTACTTTTCCAATCG
>JAEEHY010000311.1 GCA_016281085.1 Lachnospiraceae bacterium | reverse complement strand
TGCAGTCCGTTAAGAAGGAGGTTCATGATATAGTTAACCTTCTTACCGTGCAGAAGTTAAGGGAGAGTCATGGACTTAAGACTCCCGATATTTCAAGACACATGGTGTTTACCGGAAATCCGGGAACGGGCAAAACCACCATCGCAAGACAGCTTGCGACTGCATACTGTTCGCTGGGTATACTTAAGAAGGGCCATCTTGTGGAGACTGACAGAGCCGGGCTTGTAGCAGGATATATGGGACAGACTGCGGAGAAGGTCAGGGAGGTGGTTGAATCGGCTCTTGACGGGATACTGTTCATCGACGAGGCTTACACACTTGTCAGTGACAGGGAGGGTGATTACGGACAGGAAGCGATCGACACCCTGCTTAAGATGATGGAGGATAATCGCGACAGGCTGGTTGTTATCGTTGCAGGGTATCCGGATCTTATGGAGAAGTTCATTTCGTCCAATCCCGGTCTGCGTTCGAGGTTTAACAGATATATTCAATTCGAAGATTACAAGGATGATGAACTGTTTGAGATCTTCCTCGGAAGATGCAGGGAGCAGGATTATGTGGTGGATAAATCCGTTTATAAGGTGCTTAGGGATCATATAGCCGGTCTGCGTAAGGAAGAGGGAGAGAATTTCGGCAATGCAAGAAGCGTGCGTAACTACTTCGAGCAGGTGATAAGCAATCAGGCCAACCGGATCGTTATGACTATGGGCGACGAAGCTTCGTCAGAGACAGGCGGAAATAACGGACGTAACACACTTATGGAAATAACCTTGGAGGATCTGTAAAATTTATCAGCACTCACCATTGACGAGTGCTAATAATGTTGCTATAATGTAATTATTCAGAGGGTTAACGAAGTATTTTGAGAATTCGTCATAAGATACCTGTTCTGAGTAGTTACATTTTTTATTTACAGAAAGAGGTGAGGTTTTATGGATATCAACCTGTTTACACAGAAGAGCCGCGAGGCATTAAATGACATTGAGCAGATAGCGATGGAGAACGGTAATCAGGAGATGGTGCAGGCGCACCTTCTGTATGCGTTACTGAATCAGGAGGACGGTCTTATTCCCAAGATGATCGAGAAGATGGAAATAAACCTCCCGTATTTTAGGGATGCGGTTAAGCGTATCATTGACGGACGACCCAAGGTACAGGGCGGTAAGCGGTACTGGAGCCAGAAGCTGAATGATGCGGTACTTTCGGCCGAAAAGGAACTTAAGCTTTTCGGTGACGAATACGTGTCGGTGGAGCATATTATGCTTTCGCTCATTGCACATCCCGATAAGGAAATGAAGGCTCTGTTCACCGAGTTTGGTATAACAAGAGAGAGGTTCCTACAGGCACTGCAGGCTGTAAGGGGTAACCAGAGGGTATCAAGTGACAATCCGGAAGCTACTTACGATACGTTGGAGAAATACGGTGTCGAGCTTGTTGAGAAGGCTAAGGCACAGAAGATGGATCCGGTTATCGGAAGGGATGATGAGATAAGGAATGTCATTAGGATCCTGTCAAGAAAAACGAAGAACAATCCGGTGCTGATAGGTGAACCGGGTGTCGGTAAAACTGCTGTTGTTGAGGGACTTGCGCAGCGTATCGCAGGCGGGGATGTACCCGAAAATCTGAAAGATAAGAAAATATTCTCACTCGATATGGGTGCCTTGGTAGCTGGTGCCAAGTACAGGGGTGAGTTCGAGGAAAGACTTAAGGCTGTGCTTGAGGATGTGAGACAGTCGGATGGGGAGATCATTCTGTTCATAGATGAGCTTCATCTTATTGTCGGGGCCGGTAAGACGGACGGAGCAATGGATGCCGGCAACATGCTTAAGCCCATGCTTGCGCGTGGTGAGCTTCACTGCATAGGAGCGACGACTCTTAATGAATACCGTCAGTATATCGAGAAGGATGCTGCTCTTGAGCGCCGTTTCCAGCCGGTTATGGTTGATGAACCTACGGTTGAAGAGACTATTTCGATCCTCAGAGGTCTTAAGGAAAGGTATGAGAATTTCCACCATGTTAAGATCACCGATTCCGCGCTGGTGTCGGCTGCCGTACTTTCTCACAGATACATTTCGGACAGGTTCCTTCCCGATAAGGCGATCGATCTTGTTGATGAAGCCTGTGCACTTATCAAGACAGAGCTTAATTCGATGCCGACCGAACTTGATGAGCTTAACAGAAAGGTGACTCAGCTTAAGATAGAGGCGGAGGCTCTTAAGAAGGAGAATGACAGGCTCAGCATGGAAAGGCTTGAGGCACTTAATGTGGAGCTTGCCGAGAAGAATGAGGAGCTGACCAACAGGATGGCTCAGTGGGAGAATGAGAAGAAGTCTGTTGAGAAGCTGCAGGAGCTTCGTGAACAGATAGAAGATAGCAGAAACGAGCTTGCAATTGCCCAGCGAAACGGTGATTATACAAGAGCCGGGGAGCTTCAGTATGATGTTATCCCGAGGCTTACACAGACATTGGAAGATGCCGAGCGTATGGTGAATGATTCCGATGCGGGTAAACTGGTACATGAGAATGTTTCGGATCAGGAGATAGCACGTATCATATCCAGATGGACGGGAATACCTGTGGCCAAGCTGACCGAAAGCGAACGCAGCAAGACTCTGCATCTTGATGATGAGCTTCATAAGAGGGTCATCGGTCAGGATGAAGCCGTTACCAAGGTGTCTGAGGCGATAATAAGGAGTAAGGCGGGGATCAAGGATCCGAAGAGACCTATAGGTTCTTTCCTGTTCCTCGGTCCGACAGGTGTCGGTAAGACAGAGCTTGCAAAATCACTCGCGCAGAGCCTTTTTGATGATGAGAACAATATGGTAAGGATCGATATGTCCGAATACATGGAGAAGTATTCCGTATCCCGGCTTATCGGAGCACCTCCCGGATATGTAGGCTATGAGGAGGGCGGACAGCTTACGGAAGCCGTAAGGCGGAAACCTTACTCGGTTGTACTCTTTGATGAGGTCGAAAAGGCGCACCCGGATGTGTTTAATGTACTACTTCAGGTGCTTGATGACGGACGTATCACGGATTCACAGGGGCGGACTGTTGATTTCAAAAACACGATCCTTATCATGACGAGTAACATAGGTTCTTCATATCTGCTTGACGGGATCGATGAAGCGGGCGAAATAAAACCGGAAGCCGAAGAGGCTGTAATGGAGGATCTTCGGGCGCATTTCCGTCCCGAGTTCCTCAACCGTCTGGATGAGACCATTATGTTCAAGCCGCTTACCAGGGATAACATCGGAGGTATCGTTGAACTGCTGATCGCTGACCTCAATAAGAGACTGAGTGACAGAAACCTTACCATAAAGCTGACAGATGAGGCTATGCATCAGGTGATCGAGGGCGGTTATGATCCTGTATACGGTGCAAGACCGCTGAAACGTTATCTTCAGAGATATGTGGAAACGCTTAGTGCAAAGAAGATACTGAGCGGAGATGTTTCGGAAGGTGATGTGATAACAATAGATGTGATTGACGGCGAGCTGAATGTCCGTTAAAGTTGAGTCAGGGGAGCCGGTGAGTCACCGGAAACCTCCCCTGACTTATTTTTTGAGGGTAGTGTAAAGCAGATTGTGATAAATGAGAACCGTCATAAAGGTAAGGATCCATCGTCTTAAGACATTCGTGATGAAGAATGCAAACCGCAAGCGGTCCCCCCCTTATGACAAATGAAAGAGAGACAGAAAAGTGACAGGGACCGGAATGTACGTTGGGATAAAAATATTAATGATTACGATCTCGTTCTTGTTTGTTACCCTGATGCCGGGATGTAAAAAGAAACCGGACATATTGGGACAGGAACCTGTTATTCCGCTGGTTGAGAGCAGTGTATCGGAAAACACGGAAGGTAAGGATGGTAATAAAACGGATAGTGAAACGGATGATCTGTCGGAGCTTATGTCCGATGGGACAGCAGACGACATGACATATGATACGGCGGATGAGTCTGCTGATAAGCCCGGTGAGGCTGAGGGATCATACATAAGTGCGGAGTTCCCGGAACTTCATGTGGAAGGAGAATATGAGGAATATGAAGTGTCGGGGATACAGCTGAACGAGGAACAGCTGGCCAAATTGTCTGCCTTTTTTAACCTTAAAGAAGTGAATCCCTATCTTATGCAGGTTTATCTTATTCCTCAGGACTACGATGAAACGCTTGAAACGGAATGGGTTAACATAACTTGTGTGGGCGGATCGTATGATTCGAACAGATTATACAGTGTCTTTTACAAAAAGGAAGGCAGTAATGCCCTGTGGAATGTGGTGATGAGAAGGAAAGACAGTGATGATGCAGCTGATGAGGATGATGATCCGGGGATAGAAGTGGGGGATTACAGATTTCATTCCAATCAGATGCTGGCAGACGAGTAGAGAACCGATAACAGGCAATGTGAAAGGACAAGGAGTGACATTTCCGGAATTACTTTGATTTGGAGAGAAGCCTGGCGATAACAGGGGTCAGGATAACTGCCATCATAATACCTATGGCAGCCTGGAGAAGGTTGTACGGGATCCCGCTGGCAGCCGTATATATGGCCGAGGTCAGTATTGAACGGTTTAGCCGGTTGTTCTGATATATCATCAAAAGAAGGGTATAAAGAAAATAGCCTGATACCATGAGCAGCTCACCTGCGGCACCGGAGATCGCGGTATTCATGTAATCGTAACGGCCTGAATAGGTCTTCTTCTTTAAAAGACGGTAACATATTGCAGCTGCTGTTGCGGTGAAGGCCTTGATGACGAAGGTGGCAGGAGCCATAGCGGTATATCCGCCGAGGAGATCTGCGAGAGCACAGCCTGTTCCCGCCGATAAAGCACCGGGCAGAGGTCCCAGTACCATTCCGCAGGTAAGAACAAAACCGTCCCCAAGGTTTACATAACCTCCGGTTGGTATCTCCAGTTTGATCACCATGGTTGCAATACACGTAAGGGTTGTGAGAAGCACAATCCTTATTCTTTTTTCGGAAGATGTAAGTTTATCCATATCTCAAGTATAGCGGTTTTTGTTATATAATCAAGTGACTGTTCTTAAATAACATTCAGATATCCTTTTCTTTAAATATTTGCTTCATATAACCTTTCTTTGGATATGTACCGACCGGAATGGTTACAAACGGGCTCGGATATGATATAATCATAGTACATGTTTTGCGATCCGGATGACTGGTTAAAATAGGTGGTTTTATATGAAATTTGTGCACATTAAGCAGATCAAGGGCTCCAGAAGCCTGTACGGTTCTTTCCTGTATATAGCGTTGTTCCCGCTCTTCCTTTTTGGGATTGTCATGATGATATACAGTTCTTATACGCTTACGAGAAATATTCAGGAGGAAGTCAGCAACAACCTTCGTAATGTTGGAGTTGCGGTTCTTGCTGCATATGAGGCGGCATATCAGGGAGATTACAATGTCATAATAGTGGACGGTAGGGTTGAATTCTATAAAGGAAACACTCTCTTAAGCGGTGATAATGCACTTATTGATGACATACGGAATGATACAGGTGTTGATATATCCATATTTTTCTATGACACAAGAGTACTTACCACAATAACGGATGCCGAAGGCAACCGCATGATCAACAAGGGAGCGAATACCACGATACTCAATACGGTGGTCAATAACAGGACGGACTGTTTTTATAACAATGTTCTGATAGGAGACAAAAGATATTTTGCATATTATATGCCGATAATGTCCTGGGACGGACTCACGTGCCTTGGAATGATAGGCATGGCGACTCCTGCCGAGAATGTTACTCATATGGTAAGGAGCTCGGTCATAAGAAATCTCCTTATCATGATGCTCGCAATGTTTATCACGGCCTGGTTTATCCTGCATTTCACTTCCGGACTTATCGATATAATACGGAAGATCATGGTATTCCTGACTGAGATTTCGGGCGGAAATCTTTCGGCGGAGCTTGATCCCAAGGTTATTTCGAGGCCTGATGAACTGGGAGAGATGGGAAGGCTTACCAACAAGCTGCGAGCTTCGCTGAGAAAGCTTATCGAAAGGGATGCACTTACCGAGATTTACAACAGAAGATACTGTTACCGAAAGCTTGAGGATATGATAGACAAAGCAGTACCGTATACCCTTGCCGTGGGAGATATTGACTTTTTCAAGCATTTCAATGATGAGTTCGGACACGACTGTGGTGATGCGGTACTTGTCGAGGTGGCACATACACTGAATGACAATATGAGGGGTAACGGATTTGCCGCAAGATGGGGCGGTGAGGAATTTCTGCTTGTATTTGAGAATATAAGCGGAATGGCAGCCACGCTTGTGACGGAGAGGATACTGGATGATGTCAGGCAGAAGCTGGTTGAACACGAAGGTAAGTTCCATTCGGTTACCATGTCCTTCGGAGTTGCCCAGGCAGATCCACTCCTGTCACTTGATGCGAATATTGATGTCGCCGATCAGAGGCTGTATCAGGCCAAGGAAGGCGGGAGAAACCGAGTTGTCGGTGAGTGATGTTATATCGGGACAGACATAAGGATGATGACAGGAAGTTTTGAGTTGATAAAGAGGTGACAAAATGCAGGACACACGAAGACAAAAGGTAAAAACACACAGATTTGAACCGACCGATACCATATCGGGGTTCCCGGTACGCCCCGGCTTCTTTGATCGTGTGGGGGCCAGTATATTTTCGGGTGGCGTTAACTTCACCATATATTCCATAAATGCAACTGCCTGTACACTGTGTCTGTTTCATCATCATGAGGATGAGCCGTTTGCAAGGCTTGACTATCCGGAGAATTACAGGATAGGAAATGTATTTTCCATGTTTGTGTTCGGACTTGAGGTTGAGAATATAGAGTATGCTTACTGTTTTGACGGACCATACGAGCCCGAGAAGGGGCTTCTGTTTGATAAGAAGCAGTATATCCTCGATCCTTTTGCGAGAGCGGTTGCCGGACAGAGTGTCTGGGGACAGAAATTTTCCGATGCCAGATTTTTTAAGGCAAGGATAGTAAGGGATGATTTTGACTGGGGAAATGATTCCTCGCCCAATTACAAGATGAATGAGCTTGTGATCTATGAGCTGCATGTTCGGAATTTCACTATAGATCCCTCTTCAGGTGTGAAAAGACCCGGAACCTTTGAAGGTATAAAAGAGAAGATACCGTATTTTAAGGAGCTTGGAATTAACTGTATCGAGCTTATGCCGGTATTTGAATTCAATGAAATGCTCAATATGAGAGAGTATAACGGTAACAGGCTGTATGAGTGCTGGGGGTACAATTCCACCTGCTTCTTTGCGCCCAATACAATATATGCGCCGGATGATAAGTACAATCACGAGGGTACGGCGCTTAAGGAACTGGTCCGTGAGCTTCATAAAAACGGGATCGAGGTGATCCTTGATGTTGTGTTCAATCATACGGGTGAGGGAAATGAAGAAGGTCCCTGTTTTTCATTTAAGGGACTTGACAACAATATATACTATATGCTGACTCCCGACGGTAAATACTATAATTTCAGCGGGTGCGGCAATACTCTTAACTGCAATCATCCGATAGTCCAGCATCTTGTGAGAGAGTGCCTCAGATATTGGACAATTAATTACAGGGTGGACGGCTTCAGGTTCGATCTTGCAACCATACTCGGACGAAACGAAGACGGAACGCCGATGAGCAAGCCTCCGCTGATACAGAGCCTGGCGTTTGATCCTGTTCTTGGCAATGTAAAGCTTATTGCGGAAGCCTGGGATGCCGGCGGTCTGTATCAGGTTGGTAAGTTCCCTTCCTGGAACAGATTCTCCGAATGGAACGGAATGTACAGGGATGATATGAGGAGATTTTTGAAGGGTGACGATGGAATGGCAGGCGCGGCCGCTATAAGGCTTAAGGGCTCTCCCGACCTGTATCCCGAGGATATCGGAAGCAGGAATGCATCCGTTAATTTTCTGTCATGTCATGACGGCTTTACACTGTACGATCTGTATTCTTACAATGAAAAGCACAATGAAGCAAACGGATGGAACAATACGGACGGAGCCAATGACAATAACAGCTGGAACTGCGGCATAGAGGGTGAAACGGATGATGAAGCGGTATTAAAGCTGAGACACAGGATGGTCATGAACGCCGCTATTGCTCTCCTTATGAGCCGGGGAACCCCCATGTTCTATTCGGGTGATGAGTTCGGAAACAGTCAGTATGGCAATAACAATGCATACTGTCAGGATAATAAGGTGGCATGGCTTGACTGGAACGACAGGGAGAAGAATGCGGACATTTTTGAACTGTTTAAGTTCATGATCGCATTCAGACATAAGCATTCAGCCATCAGAAAGAAACATTCGAGTTCTTACGGACTTCCTCCGATCAGCACACACGGATTTGTTCCGTGGATGGATGATTACTCATGGGAAAGCAAACAGGTGGGCATAATGTATGCCGGCAGATCGGATATAGTGTACGCATGCTTTAATGCTTACTGGGAGGAGATCGAGATCACGCTTCCAGAGATACCGGATGGTAACGGGAGCTGGATCTGCGTGGTGGATACATGGGCTACTCCCGTGATCAGACGAAGAAAAGTGGATACATTAAATTACAGGATGGGGCCAAGGAGCGCGATCGTGCTTGAGTACAAATAAGCAGGTCCGAGGCAGATATTTTATGGAGCGGTAGTGTATGAACAGAAAGACGGAAGGCAGTGTAATAACACTGGCTGCGATTTTTATGGGAATAGTGACGGTGGCGGTCGGAGTACTGCTGATACGTGAAACGGCGATAGTGGCATCGTTTTACAATCAGCTTGCCGGTATGGCAGACAGCAGTACTGTATATGTTCAGGACGGAAAGTTTTTAAGAAACGGTTCCGATTCACTTACAAACGAGTGCAGGGCGTTCGTGGTCACCGGAGACAGGGACAGGCTTTACAACTATTTCGACGTTCTGAACGGTGAAAGAAACAGGGATAAGATCCTGTCCTTCATTGACGAGCCCGGTATATCCGAAGAAGCCGGGATCAAGCTGACGAAAGCAGTTAATTCATCCGATGAGCTCACCGGTCTTGAATATCATGCGATAGCGCTTGCCGCACTTGCATACGGGTATTTCGACAGCGAGGAAACACAGCTTCCCGATGAGATAAAGTACTATGATTTTGAACCATATGAGAACAATGTAAGCCCGGAGGAACAGCTTGCAATGGCCAATAAGCTGATCTTTTCCGACAGCTATGACCGTTCCAAGAAGAAGATATACGAATACATCGATGACTTTGTGGCTGAGGGAGTTGCTGATGTTAACATGAAGCTGACGACGGTGGTCTCGGATCTCAACAGATCGCTCAGATATCAGAAGACGCTAATTTATGTATTTTTTGCCGTGCTTTTGATAACACTTCTTCTTCTTGTAAGGATGAACAGAAGATTCGTCGGAAGAGGCGATGAGATAGACGGGCTGAATGCTGATATAACCAGACTTAAGAATGATCTTAATGCATCAAATAAGGAGAGGGATCAGGCAAACAGTGCTAAGAGTGTATTTCTTGCGGGAATGTCGGGAGCCATAAGAAGTCCCATAAACAGTATCATAGAGCTTGCCGAGAATGCTGTTTCGGGAGGAAATGAGGAAAAGGATAAGGATGAGTATCTTGCGAAAATAGATCAGACGGCACATATTCTTCTTGAGCAGGTAAATGAGATATTAACGCTTGGACGTACGGAGACAGGCATGGTAGCTCTGCGTAACGATCCGCTTAATATAAGCAACTTTATCGACAGCTGTACGAATATTGTTGCCAATCAGCTCAGTGAGGCGGGACGTGTATTTGAAAAAGAAGTCGGACTTATACTACATCCCAACGTCAGGGGTGATGAGCTGCATTTAAGACAGGTGATCCTTAATATAGTGGATAATGCCATCAAGTTCACACGTGAGGGAGACAGGGTGTCCTTTTCCATCTCGGAAGAGATTGATACGGAAGGAAACACCGGCACGGCGTTCTATCACATTGAGATAGAGGATAGCGGTATCGGAATGAGCGAGCGATACCGGAGCCACATATTTGACAGCTTCCATATGGACAGCGATCTGTCGGATGCCGGCCTTGGTATAGGTATGAGCATAACCAAACGGTATGTTGAGATGATGGGAGGATCGATCGATGTCCGGAGTGAGCTGCAGAAAGGTACTAAGTTCACTCTTGTCATTCCCATGGAGATATTAAAGTCGACGGAACGTGATCCGGCATCGGATGAGGGACACAGGCTTGAAGGATCCCGTATACTTGTTGCCGAGGACAATGAGCTTAATATGGAGATCACAAGAAAGATGCTCATTGCCGAGGGCGCAGAGGTGATACCTGCAGAAAACGGACTGATAGCACTGAGCCTGTTCAAATCATCCCATGAGAACACCATAGATGCGATCCTGATGGATATAGCGATGCCCACTCTTGACGGAATAGCAGCCGCCAAGGAAATAAGGTCGATATCCAGGAATGACTCAAAGACCGTTCCCATAATAGCAATGGTTGCCAGCAATACAACAGAGGATATCAGCAGGCTGCTTGAAGCGGGAATGAATGATTATATATCTAAACCTGTGGATGTTACCCAGCTTGTAAAGACGCTGATGAGCGCAATGCGTAACCAGTCCAATCTGCTGGCTGAACGTCTTGAGAAGGCATTAAGGGATGCAAATACCGATGCGCTGACAGGTGTCAAGAACAGGAATGCCTTCGAGATGTCTACGGGACGTATCGATGTGGAGATAGAGAGCGGGGAACCGATGGAGTTCGCCATAGTTATCTTCGATGTTAACGGGCTTAAGGATATAAATGATAATGTGGGACATGATGAAGGCAACAAGCTGCTTGTCAATTCCTGCCGGCTTATCTGTCGTACATTTAAGCGAAGTCCCGTATTCAGGATAGGCGGTGACGAATTTGTCGCAATACTGAGATATGATGACTATGAAACAAGAAATGACCTTGTCGGAGGTCTGCTTGAAAAAATGACTGCCGAGAATTACACACCGCTGGATCCGACCAATGTTTCGTTTGCGCTCGGTATGGCGGAGTTTGACCGTTCAATTGACAGCTGCTGTTCGGATGTGTTCAAGCGTGCCGATGCGATCATGTACGAACACAAGAAGTCGATCAAGGGAGAAGGGAACATCAGGTAGAAGGGAAAAATGAGCGGAGTGGAATAAAGATAGGAGTTTTGGGAATGCTTCCCCTTGACAAGACCGCCATAGTTATAAGATAATTAACGATTGCGAAGGCAATTTAAAGGAGATAAAAAATGAGCAGAGAACTTAGCAAAACCTATGATCCGAAGGGAATGGAGGAGAGGATATATAAAAAGTGGATAGATAAGAACTATTTCCACGCTGAGGTCGACAGGAGCAGGAAACCTTTTACAATTGTGATCCCGCCCCCGAATATTACGGGTCAGCTTCATATGGGGCATGCTTTTGACAATACGATGCAGGATATCCTTATCCGTTTTAAGCGAATGCAGGGGTACAATGCACTGTGGCAGCCGGGATGTGATCATGCAAGTATCGCGACAGAGGTCAAGATAATAGAAAAGCTTAAGGAAGAGGGGATAAATAAGGAAGATCTCGGACGTGAGGGCTTCCTTAAACGTGCATGGGAATGGAAAGAGGAATACGGCGGAAGGATAGTTGAGCAGCTTAAGAAGCTTGGCTCATCCTGTGACTGGGAACGGGAGCGCTTCACCATGGATGAAGGCTGCAATAAGGCCGTAACCGAGGTGTTCGTTAATCTGTACAAAAAAGGACTCATATATAAGGGCAATAAGATAGTCAACTGGTGTCCTGTATGTCAGACCACTATTTCCGATGCCGAGGTTGAGCATGAGGAGCAGGCAGGTCATTTCTGGCATATCAGATATCCGAAGGCAGGAACCCCGGAGGCTGAAGCCATGCTTGCGGGCAGGAAGTGTGATGCTGCCAGTGAAGACAATTACGTTGTAGTTGCTACAACCCGTCCCGAGACAATGCTCGGTGATACGGCACTTGCCGTAAATCCGGAGGACGAGCGCTATACGGCGATAGCAGGTAAGACGGTAGTACTTCCTTTGATGAACAAGGACATTCCGGTCATCACGGATTCCTATGTTGACAAGGAATTCGGAACAGGTGTTGTTAAGATCACTCCGGCTCACGACCCCAATGACTTCGAGGTTGGTCAGAGGCATGATCTTGAAATAATAAATGTAATGAACGATGATGCCACTATCAATTCAAGGGGTGGAAAATACGAAGGACTTGAAAGATATGAGGCAAGGAAGCAGGTTGTAAGCGATCTGGAGGCTCTCGGCCTTCTTGTTAAGGTAGAGGATCATTCACACAATGTCGGAACACATGACCGTTGCGGGTGTACTATCGAACCGATGGCCAAGGCACAGTGGTTTGTTGCGATGGAGGAGCTTGCAAGGCCTGCGATAGAAGTACTGAAAGCAACAAGAGAGGGGCGTGACTGTGAGTACGGAAAGCTTCAGTTCGTTCCGGAGAGGTTTGACAAGACATATCTTCACTGGCTTGAGGGAATACGCGACTGGTGTATTTCAAGACAGCTGTGGTGGGGACACAGGATACCCGCATATTACTGTAAGGATTGCGGTGAGGTCATAGTATCGAAGGATGCTCCTATAGTCTGCCCAAAGTGCGGTAAGTCACATCTTAAGCAGGATGAGGATGTTCTGGATACATGGTTCTCATCGGCATTGTGGCCGTTTTCGACACTGGGCTGGCCCGAAAAAACAGAAGAGCTTGATTACTTCTATCCGACTGATGTACTGGTTACCGGTTATGACATCATCTTCTTCTGGGTGGTGCGTATGGTATTCTCCGGTATAGAGCATACAGGCCATTCACCCTTCCATACCGTCCTTATTCATGGTCTTGTAAGGGATTCGCAGGGACGCAAGATGTCCAAGTCACTCGGCAACGGTATCGATCCCCTTGAGATCATAGATAAGTACGGAGCCGATGCTCTCCGGCTTATGCTCATGACGGGAAATGCTCCGGGTAATGATATGCGTTTCTATTATGAGAAGGTTGAGGCATGCCGTAACTTCGCCAATAAGGTATGGAATGCATCACGTTTCATAATGATGAATATGGAAGGCAAATCTGTGGTCAAGCCGGGAGAGGCCGATCTGCAGCCCGTTGATAAATGGATAATAAGCAGGCTGAACACTGTTGTCCGCGATGTTACGGACAACATGGAAAAGTATGAGCTTGGAATAGCGGTAGGCAAGATATATGACTTTATCTGGGATGAACTGTGCGACTGGTATATTGAAATGGTTAAGCCCCGCCTGTACAATTCGGATGACAGTGCGTCACAGAATGCCGCTCTGTACACATTAAGGTCTGTGCTTATTGATTCGCTCAAGCTTCTTCATCCGTATATGCCGTTTATTACGGAAGAGATTTATTGTACCCTGAATGAAGCTGATGGTGCAGGGGGGTTGAGATCAGAGGACGATGGTAACAGGGAAAGCATAATGATATCCTCGTGGCCGGTATATGATGAGGCACGTACCTATGAGAAGGAAGAGAGGGATATCGAGATAATCAAAGAGGCTGTAAGAGGAATAAGAAACGCACGTACCGGAATGAATGTTCCGCCGTCAAAGAAGGCGCATGTTTATATTGTGACCGGGGATAAGGATATCTGTAAGACCTTTGAAGAGGGTAAGCTGTTCTTTGCATCGCTTGCATATGCATCGGATGTTTCGATACAGTCGGATAAGACGGGTATCGCAGATGATTCGGTATCGGTTGTAATACCGGGTGCGGACATTTATATTCCATTTGCCGAACTGGTTGACATAAAACAGGAAATCGAACGTCTGAAGAAGGAAGAAGAAAGGCTTGAGGGTGAGCTTAAGAGAGTTAACGGAATGCTTAACAATGAGAAGTTTATAAACAAGGCACCCGCAGCCAAGATAGAAGAAGAAAAGGAAAAGCTTGCCAAATATACACAGATGATGGATCAGGTAAGAGAGAGGCTTTCCCAGCTGTCATAATGAAGCTGCCGCCTTATGACAAAGGATGAGGATACAGAGTATGATCAATTTCGAAGAAGAATTAAAGAAGTTCCATCCGAGTATTGAACTTGAAGGAGTGGAGGAGTCTGTGCGGAATCATGATATGTCCGATATGGCAGATATATTTCTCGCGATGATGAAAGAGAAGGCCGATGCAGCAACTGCGGCACGGGCGGAAGGTCAGGCGCAGGCTCAGGCACAAATGGAACAGATGATGATGATGAGTAATCCGATCATGTAGGATCCGGGTTTCAGGTAATAAATATGAAATGCTATCAATGCGGTAACAACCTGTCGGAAGAGAATTTCTGTACGGGGTGTGGGGCCGATGTCGGTGTATACAAGAAAATAATGGCTATGTCCAATTACTATTACAATGACGGGCTGGCCAAAGCGAATGTACGTGATCTGTCAGGTGCTGTATTAAGTCTGCGTTGCTCTCTCAAATACAACAAGAAGAACAAGGAAGCGCGAAATCTTCTCGGATTGGTGTATTTCGAGATGGGAGAGGTGGTGCTTGCACTCAGTGAATGGATAATCAGTAAGAACCTTGATCCCGTTAAAAATATCGCGGATGAGTATATCGGGGCGATCCATTCCAATCCTACAAGGCTCGACAATATAGACCAGACGATCAAGAAATACAATCAGGCACTTCAGTACTGTTATCAGGGCAGCAAGGATCTTGCGATAATACAGCTTAAAAAGGTGTTGTCCATAAACCGGAATCTGATAAGCGGATATCAGCTGCTGGGTCTTCTGTATATAAATACGGGGGATTACGATAATGCAAAGAGAACGCTTTTCAAGGCTTTGTCGGTAGACGCCGGAAATACGACAACCCTGGGTTATATAAAGGAAGTCAACAGACTCATAAGGGAGAAGGAGGAGAAGACCGGAAAAAGGGTCAGTTCTCTCCCGATGGATACGATCAGTTACCAGAACGGAAATGAGGTCATTATCCAGCCTGTATATGAGAAGGAAAAGAGGGGCTTTTCCAGTATTGTCAATATAGCCATCGGATTGGTTGTAGGTGTGGCCATTTCATGGTTCCTTATCCTGCCGGCAAGGATATCCGGACAGAATCAGCTCAGTGATGAAAAGTTCAAGGAAGTCAGTGAGCAGCTGGCGGCGGAGCAGGCATCGAGACAGGAGATTGAAAAAGCCCTGTCGGATAAACAGAACCAGATGGATGAGCTTCAGAGACAGTATGATGATATGACCGGTGCCTCGGGCAGAAGAACGGAACTTGACTATCTGATGGACGCCGCCACCACTTATGTAAAGGATCCCACGGATTCCTTGACGATCATGGAGGAGATGGATCATATTTCCGAAGAATATGTCGAAACCTCCAAGGATTCCTTCAGGAACCTGTATGATGCTCTTAAGACGGATGCGGCAACTCTGGCTTCGGATGAGTATATAGAGAATGCCAAGGCTGCGGTCAAGGCTAATGATTACAAGACTGCCATCGAAGAATATACCAAGGCATGGCTTCTTGACAAGACCAATTCGGATGTGCTGATGAATCTTGCACACTGCTACAGACAGGACGGAGATACCAAGAAGGCCGATGAGCTGTACAGGCAGGTTATCGACACCTTCCCGGATACCCAGAATGCTGCGGATGCTGCAGATTACATGACTGAAGAATAAGACTTCCCGTTGTACGGAAGTTTGACGGAGATACGATGAATAATAAGAGCAGCTTCAATCTTCAGCCGTTTGTATTGTTGACGGCACTTACCCTGTTTCTTGCATTTTGCATGGATACTACGGCCGAAACATTAAGGCGGCCTCAATATATGTTTTTTCTCATAGCGGTATTTCTGGTTCTGTTTGTATTCAGACAGCTGGTATCGATCAGTGAGCCTGCGCTTGTTCTGCTTTTGGGCGTTATGTTCAGGACCTGTTATGTTCTGTATACTGCGATCTGGACAAGGCAGCATGATGTCGTTGATTTCGGAACGGGAGAGGGTCACGCCGGTTATATTGAATATATCTATACCAATCTGTCACTTCCCATGGGGGATCCGAGAGCCAAATGGGCATTCTTTCAGCCTCCCCTTCATCATATAATATCCGGATTGTGGATGAGGTTCTGTGCGCATTTTTCACTTGCATACAGACAGGTCCAGGAAAACGTTCAGTTACTTACCCTGTTTTATATATGCTCCGTTACGATAATAGCATTTTTTATATGTAAGGAGCTCAGACTGCGTGAGTGGGGAGTACGTGTGGTTCTGGTTACGGTATGCTTCCATCCGGCTCTTACGATAATGTCCGGAAGCATAAACAATGATGCGCTGAGTCTTGTACTTGCACTTCTGTCTGTTTATATTGTTATACTGTGGTATAAGGCTCCGTCGTTTAAGCTGATAATCATGCTGGCTTTATCGATAGGGCTGTCCATGATGGCGAAGCTGTCCGGCGGAACGGTAGCACCCGCGGTTGCGGCTCTGTTTATACTCAGGCTGTATAAGGACAGGGAAAATTTAAGGAAATATCTGCTCCAGTTCATTGTGTTCGGGATCATAGTGTTTCCGCTCGGTATAGGGTGGGAAGTAAAGAATATGATCGTGTACGGAATGCCCTTTAATTATATCCCGCCTGTCGGTGAACAGCTGAGTGTATCCATGGTAAGACGCATATTCGATATACGTACCGGCAGTGTATTCCCATATCTTATCGCTAACGGCGATCCCTATGATGAATATAATGTTTTTGTTACCATGCTGAAGACTTCGCTGTTTGATGATGCGAATCTTTCGCTTGAGTCAAAAAACATAGTTCTGTTTGCCGTGATACTGTTTGTATCCGCTCTGGTTCTTGCGGTCTTATCTTTTATCGCAACGGTGCTTGTACTGAAGGACAGGCAGGGAAAATATGATATGGCATTTGAACATAAGGTGTTATTCGGTGTACTATATTTGTCGCTTATCTTTTCCTACTTAAGCTTTGCTCTCGGTTCAAATAACTACAGCGCGATGAATTTCAGATACATTGCACTTATCATAGTTGTGGAGTCGCTGTTTCTGGGATGCTTTGCGGATGCCTGCAGGGATAAGCAGCATATCCGTTTCAGGCTGTTCGCAGCAACCGTTTATTCATTTGCGGCGGCATCCGTTTCGACATATCTGATTCTCGGGTTTGCAAGATAGTTACAAAATTATGCCCAATAAAGAAACGAATAATCGGAATTTATTCTATTTGTAATGGTTTATCCGGCGTGTTACACTTAATCATATGGTGTAACTATTTTTGATTTTCAGGAGGCTTACCGATGGGTGGAATATTTGGAGTAGTATCAAAGAAGGAATGTGTTCTGGATCTGTTTTTCGGAACCGATTATCATTCGCATCTCGGAACCAGGCGTGCGGGCATGGCCATGTATGGCGACAGGGGTTTTGACCGTGCCATACACAATATTCAGAATTCGCCGTTTCGGACCAAGTTCGAGAGGGATGTATCCGAATTTAACGGCCGTATAGGAATAGGATGTATATCCGATTATGAGCCGCAGCCGCTTCTTATACAGTCGCATCTTGGCAGCTACGCCATCACCACGGTCAGCAAGATCAATAATATAGAAGAGCTGGTAAATGAAGCTTATAATGTGGGCAGGACGCAGTTCCTTGAGATGAGCGGAAGCAATATCAATCCGACCGAGCTTGTGGCCTCGCTCATCAATCAGAAGGATACGATAGAGGAAGGAATAGCCTATGCGCTTGAAAAGGTCGACGGATCGCTGACTCTGCTCGTGATGACGGAGAAGGGCATTTATGCCGGCCGCGATCTGTACGGAAGAACGCCTCTGATGATAGGTAAAAAGGAAGACGAAGCATATTGCGTTGCGTTTGAGAGCTTTTCCTATATAAACCTTGGGTATAAGGATGTGAAGGAGCTCGGTCCCGGAGAGATAGTTTACATAACTGAAGAGGGCTATGAAACATTGAGGCCTGCCAAAGATACTATGAAGATATGTACCTTCCTGTGGATCTATTACGGATATCCGACGTCGACCTATGAGGGTGTAAATGTTGAAAGCATGCGATATAACTGCGGCAAGGCACTGGCCGGGCGTGATCATGTTCAGCCGGACATTGTTGCCGGTGTGCCTGATTCGGGTACGGCCCATGCAATAGGATATGCCAATGCTTCGGGTATTCCGTTTGCGAGGCCGTTCATTAAGTATACGCCTACCTGGCCCAGATCTTTCATGCCGACCGATCAGAGTCAGAGAAATCTTATAGCCAGGATGAAGCTTATACCTGTTGATAAGCTTATAAGAGGGAAGTCTCTTCTCCTGATAGATGATTCGATAGTCAGGGGAACGCAGCTTCGCGAAACTACCGAGTTCCTGTATAACAGCGGAGCGGGTGAGGTCCATATAAGGCCGGCCTGTCCTCCTCTTCTGCACGGATGCAAGTTCCTTAATTTCTCACGGTCCAATTCGGAGCTTGACCTGATAACAAGACGTGTGATCAGGGCAAGAGAGGGCGACAATGTGTCGGATGAGCTTCTTAAGGATTACGCGGATCCCGACAGCACGAATTACAAGGAAATGGTTGATGATATAAAGAAGCAGCTTAATTTCACTTCTCTGCGTTTCCACAGGCTTGATGATATGGTCGAGTCGGTCGGACTTCCGAAGGAGAAGCTGTGCACATACTGTTGGGATAAGCAGGGAGACTGCAGGAACTGTCCTTCCGGATGTCATTAAGTTAAGGTGAGACAAGTGAGGAAGCTTATGGGAATATTGTATGATGCAAGGAAGCTTAAGGCGATGGAATTCCTTAATGACCTGTGCGGGTACGCAGGGAAGGGGGATGATTTTGCGAACAGCCTGTGGACCGAATTCCTAAATGATGAGGAGCTGTACAGGGAGTTTGTTTATTACGCCGACAATCATACCTTCCTTGATGAGATGAAGATAAGCGGATATTCAATGTCCGATCTGTATGTGTGGCAGATGGACCGCTACAATATTGTGCGTGAGCTCGGAAAGAATCCGACAGCCTGTAACAAGGAGACTCTTGTGCTGAATGCATTTATGGAAATGTCAAATATGAAACGCGATCCCGAAACTTATGTTTTAAGGATCGAATCCGGCAAGGGCAATGACAGGCTGTAAGTAATCGAGTTGACAGAACAGTAGCAACAGAATCTATAATTTGAAAAATGTATAAACAATATACAATTGAAGCAACAATTTAAAAACAATTAAATAAAAAAGCCTAAAAAAACTGAAAATAGTGTTGACATAATACAAATCATGTGTTAATATAATTACAACATCAAGAGAAAGTCTTGCATGACAAGACAGACAGCTTGATAAGACGAAGACAGCAAAGAAGGAGGTACGGTCCAAAGAAAACTTTAGTTTGAAGACAGTAGTCTCTGCATTCTGAATTATCGCTGGTCTAATGTGAATCGGATATGAAAATTGGAAAACCACCAACAAGGGTGAAAAGGATCACAGTTGAGAGCTGACATGGGTGATAAGGATGAAGAAGTCATAGTCGAATGGAAAGAGAGGTAAGTTCCATTGATAACCAATCAGTAGAAGGCCACGGTTCGTAACAAACCGTGGCCTTCGATTGTTTTATAATGAATATGTTCCGCCTGCGACGGATATCTTATGATCAGTCAATATCAGCTGTACAGCAGGGACATTTGGTTGCCTTGATGTTGATCTCAGACTGGCATTTGGGGCAGATCTTTGTTGTGGGTTCTGCCGCAGCCTCTTCTTTCTTCTTAAGGCTTGCTGCCTTCGCAACAGCACCGTTGATCGCCTTGAGCATACAGAAAAGAACGAGGGCTATAATAAGGAAGTTAACTACAGCCGACAGGAACCCGCCGTAATTAAATGCTACACCGTTTATTACAAACTGTCCGCCGATCTGTACACCGTCTTCGGAATTTCCTCCGCATATAAGTGCGATCAGGGGATTGATGAAAGAATCGGTGAGAGAGCTTACTATGTTACCGAAAGCAGCACCGATGATAACACCGATAGCCATGTCCATAACATTACCCTTTAGTGCAAATTCCTTGAATTCCTCCAAAAACTTTTTCATATTCCTTACCTCTTTTCATAAAAATATATGTTGCCTGCAACAGATAAAATTTTATCATATTTTACCTAAACTATACAATAAGAACAGGAAAAAAAGTAAGCTTTTTTGTTATTAAGTTGCGGCAGTAATGCAAATCTGTTAAAATGTTTTGGATGAATCCGAAACAGCGAAAAATACGAAGTGTTTTGAGCTGTCCCGAATAGCAACTTTTTTGACCGTATACAGGAGGAAATGTATCATGGCAGATACAGTTAACAGCGTTGAAGATAAGAACGAGGAGGTTACCTCGCGTAATTTTATCGAGAATGAGATTGATAAGGATCTTGCGGAAGGGAATTATACCACGGTACATACGAGGTTCCCGCCGGAACCTAACGGCTATCTGCATATAGGACATGCCAAGTCAATTCTTCTCAATTACGGACTTGCCAGGGAGTACGGCGGCAAGTTCAATCTCCGGTTTGATGATACCAATCCCACGAAGGAGAAAACCGAATTCGTGGAATCGATAAAGGCTGACGTTGAGTGGCTTGGTGCCGACTGGGAGGACAGGCTTTTCTTTGCATCGGATTATTTTGAACAGATGTATGAAGCGGCTGTTAAGCTTATTAAGAAAGGGAAGGCCTTCGTATGTGATCTCAGTGCCGATGAAATAAAGGAATACAGGGGAACCTTTGAAACGCCGGGAAAGAACAGCCCTTACAGGGACAGGAGCATTGAGGAGAACCTTAAGTTATTTGAGGGAATGAAGAACGGTGAGTACAAGGACGGCGAGAAGGTTCTGAGGGCTAAGATAGATATGGCAAGCCCCAATATAAACATGCGTGATCCCGTTATTTACCGTGTGGCGCATATGAGCCATCACAATACAGGGGATAAGTGGTGCATCTACCCGATGTATGATTTTGCGCATCCTATAGAGGATCCGATCGAGGGGATAACCCATTCGATATGTACGCTGGAATTCGAGGATCACAGACCGCTGTATGACTGGGTGGTCAGGGAACTTGAATATGAATGTCCGCCGAGGCAGATAGAGTTCGCCAAGCTGTATCTTACCAATGTTGTGACCGGCAAGAGATATATCAAGAAGCTGGTTGAGGATGGTATAGTTGACGGCTGGGACGATCCGAGGCTTGTCTCGATAGCGGCACTCAGGCGCAGGGGCTTTACTCCGGAATCTATCAGGCTTTTTGCGAAGCTGTGCGGCGTAAGCAAGGGCAATTCCTCTGTTGATTATGCAATGCTTGAGTACTGTATCAGAGAAGATCTTAAGTGTAAAAAGAGCAGGATTATGGCAGTGCTCGATCCGGTCAGGCTGGTTATTGACAATTATCCCGAGGATAAGGTTGAATACTTTACGGTTGCAAATAACCTCGAGAATGAGGAACTGGGATCTCGTGAGGTGGCATTTTCAAGGGAGCTTTATATCGACAGGGAGGATTTCATGATAGAGCCTCCGAAGAAGTATTTCCGCCTGTTCCCGGGTAACGAGGTAAGGCTCATGAACGCTTACTTCGTTAAATGCGAGAGTTATGAAACGGATGAAAACGGGAGGGTGACGGTCGTGCACTGTACCTATGATCCGGAAACGAGAAACGGTGAATGCAGTACAAGGAAAGTCAAGGGAACCATACACTGGGTAAGTGCCGCTCATGCCGTTAAGGCAGAGGTGAGGCTGTATGAAAACCTGATCGATGAAGAGAAGGGTGTTTATAACGAGGACGGTTCACTCAATCTGAATCCCGATTCAAGGAAGATCCTTAAGGAGTGCTATATCGAGGACAACATAAAGGGCGCAAAGGCATATGACAGCTTCCAGTTTGTAAGACAGGGGTATTTCTGCGTTGACAGTAAGGATTCCAAAGATGATGCTCTTGTGTTCAACAGGATAGTGTCGCTTAAGAGTTCGTTTAAGCTGCCGGCACAATAAATATGACGTAACTGTTCAGAACAGCCATATATTTTAAAATATGATTTTCATGCATACATGAAAGAAGACCCGTAAGGGTCTTCTTTTGACTTTCATATAATGTTTTTTACTGAGCATCCTCTTCGGTGGCGAAATCCTCGAATTCAAAATCGGATGTGTCTTTTTCTTTCTCCTTGACAAGCCCAACACCTTCGGCAACTTCCTTGGCCTTTTCGTCAAGCTCCCTGGCTGCTTCATTAAGCTTGTTCCTTATTGCTTCCTTAGCTTCTCCTGCAGCTTCCTTTGCCGCATCGACTGCATCAGAGACCTTTTCCGCCGCCTCGTTCATGGTTTCACTGTTAAGAGACACATATTCGCGGTCGTTGTTCTTCTCGAAGAATGCGCTGCTGTCATCATCGGCGTTATTTCCTTCGCCTTCATTTTTCTTGCCGAGAACATAATATACAGCACCGCATGCTGCTCCGACTACTGCAGTAAATGCAAGAAACTTACCAAACTTCTTAGCCATTTTCTACCCCTTTCGATCTGAATTGCTGTTTAGACTGAATAGTTATGTATTTGTTCGTCTTTACACTTCTAACAGTATAATTCAAAAAAACGATATTGAAAAGAGGATAATTAAAGAAAATGCAGAGCGGTGTTTGATAAGACAGCGTATATATGATAAGATTCAATGGTCGGACGTTTATATAAAATTGAAGTAACTGTTCAGAACAGATCACGGGAAACGGCGATGAATAAAAAGAGACGGACAAACCGAATAATTGTACTTATTACGGCAGCTCTCATGATTTCCATGCTGCAGGGCTGCACAAAGAACAGGCGTACCGAGATAATACTGACGACTGATTTTGAGGAGAATGAAATCTTCCGTATAGAAGATATTTCCTGCTATGTTCCGGAGGTCATGGTATATCTGGTAAACAGTGAGAATCAGTACGATGGTATCTTCGGAGACAGGATATGGCAGATACCTATCGACGGGACTACACTTGAAAACAAGTATAAGGAGACGATACTGGCCCGTCTTGCTCAGATAAAGGTCATGAATCTCATGGCCAGGGATCAGGATTTTAAGCTCTCGGAAGATGATATCCTGCGTGTGAAATCGGCCGCCAGGGATTACTACGCATCCCTTAATGACAGGGAAAAGGAAACCATGGGTGTCGATGAGGAAACCATATACAATATATACTATGAGTTCGCGACTGCCGATAAGCTGTATCACGATATTACCGACAAGGTCAAGCCCCAGATAAGCGATGATGATGCAAGGATCGTAACGGTAAGGGATATCCTTGTTAAGACCTATAAGCCCTCGGCAAGAGGAACGGTGTCCTACAATGCTGCCGAGAAGCAGGAGGCTTACGAAAGAATCCAGAAGATAAAGCAAAAGATAGATGACGGGGCCGATTTCGACATAATAGCCGAGGGGACAGAGAATGAGGACAGCAAGATCGAATACAGCTTCGGAAAGGGTGTTATGCCAAGGGAATACGAGGACGCCGCATTTAATCTTGTGGTCGGGGAAGTGAGCGATATTGTTGAGACGGAATACGGTTATCATATTCTCAAATGTGTCAGTGCCTACAATCCCGAAGAGGCGGACAAGAACCGCGAAGCCATGATCAAGGTTAAGAAGCAGGAGGCCTTCAACCTGATCTATGACGGATATGTGCAGGAACTTAATTCGAACCTGAATGCTGATCTGTGGAAAAGTGTTTCGTATATGAGGAGTCCTTCCGTTACCACAACCTCCTTCTTTGATGTCTATGACACCTATTTCGTTCCTGTGACCGGTGCATCCTACGGGACAAAACAGTAAAGAAAAGTTTGTTAGCACTCATTTTGAATGAGTGCTAATTTTTTCTTGACTTTTGCATTTAACACTATTAAAATACCTTATGTTGGGAGAAGTGAGTATTGAAACCGACGAACAACACAGGGATTTATTTGGAAAGAATTTAGAAAGAAGGAATGAAAAATGGCTGTAAAAAAAGGTAATCTATCCATCAATAATGAAAACATTTTTACCATTATCAAGAAATGGGTATACTCGGATCATGATATTTTTGTAAGAGAGATGATCTCCAACGGCTGTGATGCCATAACCAAGCTTAAGAAGCTGGATATGATCGGTGAGTATTCCTATCCTGATGATTTCGAGAATAAGATCACAGTAATAGTGGATCCCGAGAAGAAGACACTTAAGTTCATTGATACCGGTATCGGTATGGATGCAGACGAGGTTGAGGAATATATCACACAGATTGCTTTCTCGGGTGCTGCCGATTTTATTGAGAAGTATAAGGATAAGACCAATGACGACCAGATAATCGGTCATTTCGGTCTGGGCTTCTATTCGGCCTTTATGGTAGCCGATGAGGTGCATATCGATACTCTTTCCTATAAAGAGGGAGCCAAGGCCGTTCATTGGGAGAGCGACGGAGGTACAGAGTATACGATAGATGACGGAGACCGGACCGAAGTAGGTACAGAGATAACGCTTTTCCTTAATGAGGACTGTCTTGAGTTCTGCAATGAGTACAGGGCAAGGGAGATCATCAGGAAGTACTGTTCGTTCATGCCTGTTCCGATCTATCTTGAGAAGGCCGGTGCCGAAACAGAATACGAGACCATAGATGCCGCGGACAAGACGGATAAGGATGTGGTTGTTGAGGAGATCCACGAGGAAGCAAAGTACGAGGAGAAAGAGAAGGAAGACGGAACCAAGGAAAAGGTAGAGGTTTCACCTGCCAAGGAGAAGCTTAAGATAGTTAAGCGTCCGGTAAGTCTTAACGATACCAAGCCGCTTTGGACCAAGCATCCCAATGACTGCACCAGGGAAGAGTATCTTGACTTTTACAGAAAAGTATTCATGGACTATAAGGAGCCTCTGTTCTGGATCCACCTTAACATGGATTATCCGTTCAACTTAAAGGGTATCCTGTACTTCCCTAAGATCAATATGGAATATGAATCAATCGAGGGAACCATCAAGCTTTACAACAATCAGGTGTTCATTGCCGATAATATCAAGGAGGTCATCCCTGAGTTCCTTATGCTGTTAAAGGGTGTTATCGACTGTCCGGATCTTCCTCTTAATGTATCCCGTTCCGCACTTCAGAATGACGGCTTCGTAAAGAAGATATCCGATTATATCAGCAAGAAGGTTGCTGACAAGCTGTCCGGAATGTGCAAGACCGAGAAGGAAGAATACGAGAAATACTGGGATGACATCAGTCCGTTCATCAAGTTCGGATGCCTTAAGGATGACAAGTTCTGTGAGAAGATGACTGATTACATCCTGTTTAAGAATCTGGATGGAAAATATGTGACTCTGCCCGAGTGCCTGGAGGTAAAGCCGATAGATAATGAGGAGAACAAGTCCGAGGCCTCCGATGAAGAAGGAAATAAGGTTGAAGCTGAGGTTGTGGATGACAAGGATGGCGCCGATAATGCCGCTGACAGTGATGAGGAAGGTGAGAAAGAGCCGAGAAAGACCATCTATTATGTTACGGATGAACAGCAGCAGAGCCAGTACATTAAGATGTTTAAGGATCAGGGCAAAGATGCCGTAATACTTACGCACAACATCGACCAGCCCTTCGTACAGCAGCTTGAGAGCAAGAACCAGGATGTTAAGTTCATGCGTATAGATGCCGACCTTACCGATGAATTCAAGGAGGAGGTGAGCGAGGATGACAGGAAGGTGATCGAGGAACAGACCACCACTCTGTCGGAACTGTTCAAGAAGGTTCTTAACAAGGAGACGCTTGAGGTTAAGGTTGAGAAGCTTAAGAACGAAGCTACATCTTCAATGCTTACCGTATCTGAAGAGACCAGAAGGATGCAGGATATGATGAAGATGTACAGCATGAACGGAATGGGAATGGGTCCCATGGGTGACATGGGCGAAACCCTCATCCTTAACTCCAACAACAAGCTGGTTAAGTACATCCTTGAGAACAGGGACGGTGAAAATACACCGATGATCTGTGAACAGCTGTATGATCTGGCCAAGATCGCAAACCAGCCGCTTGCACCGGAAGAGATGACGAAATTCGTCGAGAGGAGCAACCGCATACTAGAGGTCCTTGCGAAGTAAGCTGAATCATTACAATTCATTAATTGCTACTTCAACTAAGTGCCCGGGATATTCACGAACGATTTGTTCTTATCCCGGGCACTAAGTTTACGTACGCAATGGATTTCGACTTCGCTCCTGTCAGAGTATTTGTGACTGTAAATCTCGAGTCTCCCCGGCCCTTGCAGCTTGCGGCTCCCCGGCCCTTGCAGCTTGCGGCTCCCCGATCCTTGCAACTTGGAGCAGCCTCAATATTGCAAAAAACGAGGTCTTTTCAGAAAAGAAATAATTTGTTATAATAACTTGATATGTTATGCAATGTGTTCGGCGCATTGCGGATTGACGGAGGCGTTTTCGTGAATTACGGAAGGCATGGGATAAAAAGAAGACGGAAGGCTGTTACCTCGGTGGGTATCAGGTTCAGCAACCTGTTTGCGACTCTTGTTTTCAAGGTGGCCGTACTGGGAG
>JAEEHY010000310.1 GCA_016281085.1 Lachnospiraceae bacterium | reverse complement strand
TATTCCTTATCCAGCAGCTCCAGCATATCAAACGGATCCTCCCCATATGGCGCAACATACACATGGTTCATCGCTTCTTCAAATGTTCTGTATTCATCCCTGTAAGGATCATTCTCGAAAAGTCCCATCCCACTGTCAAACACAAGAGGTATTTCGAATTTTCCGGTGTGAACGTTATAAAACAGCCCGAAATTCCTTGTATGCCTGTCAACATTCCCGATAATGCAATCCAGCACCGCAAGATCCAGAACGTATTTCTCTGTATCTTCATATGGTATATTCCCTGCTTCGGACAGCAGCGCTGCACACCACTTAAGCTTCTCTATTGGACCCGGTTTTATGAATTCATCTTCCTTTGACGACCTGTGCATCCTCTCAAGAAGTCCCTCAAAAGACATAAACGTATACCCGTCCAGCTCAAAATTGGGTGAATATACTCCATCATATTCCCTGCCGCCGTAAACAAACCTGCAGTGTTTCTGCTCCACGCAGGGAATCCCCAGCTGTCGGCATATCCCTGTCGAAATAATCTCCACCGCCCAGTCATTAAGCTTAACGCCGGACATAACTGCCTGTGCTTTGACAAAATATTTTCGATCCGAGGTTAGGGCTTTCATCTGGAACCCATCAGTATCAGATCGTGTCAGTATTATCTCTTTCTTATTAAAGCTGAATACCGGTAGTCTCTGATCATGCTCCGTTCTGATAACCAGATGCTTATCTCCGTTATCCGGAGGGATATCCTCCAGTGAATATTTCCGCCCACACTCACTCAGGAAGTAACCTCCGGCTCTGTCTCTTCCGCTTGCATCCAGGTAATAATCCTCAATGAAGCACAGAAAATCATCCCATCCGGGGTCCTCAATATATCCGAATGCCCGCCTCGACAGCTCGACAGCATAATTCACTACATGCAGATCATTCCTGCGAAAATCAACCTCGATCAATGTACACAACTCACCGGCAGTATAGTATTCAATACTCACGGGCTTATAGCTGCTTTCCTTAAGTCTCTTATACAACGCCTGCCTTGATATCCCGTATTCTGATGCAAGCGAAGGAATACCCTCTCCTGCTTCATGCCTTAAGATTATATCCTTCATCTCGGCATTGGAAATCTTAGGTTTTCTTCCTGCATTACGCTCATTCCTCATAACATGATCCCCCATATTTTCATTATGAGGGATTATGCGGAACTTGTCAACTTTTTAATTAGTTGAATCGTGCCGGCTTCTTTTCAATCCGCAGCTTCACCAACCTTAGTAACTTCATCAGCTCTGAGTTCAATACGTGCACCGGTGCCGAACATTTCAATGGTCGATATAACGGTCCTGCGCCTTAGATCCACCCTCTCAACCGTAAATACCTGGTCTCCGTATATACCTGTGTCATCCCTGACCTTATCTCCCGGGTGGATGCCAATGTCTGATTCCACCATTCCATCCAGTACGTCCCCTGTGTTATCCGTGTTCGTGATATCTTTCTTGAGCGTTACTATCTCCGGCAGCTCCGGATCATCATCTGTAAAAAAGCCGAACTTCACCTTACGTTTCTTGCCGAACATTTCCGCTTCCACTATGGCCATCCTGTGCCTTAGCTCAAGCTTGGTAATATGATTGCGGTAATTGCTTAGCGGCCCCGCAATCTTGTCGATCCTGCCGTTCCTGTTCATATGAACATAGCTTATATGCATAAGACCGTCTTCAAACATTGTCATCATAAATTCCCGGTCTTCCTCCCCGACCGGTATGAAGATCTTGTTTCCGTCCGCTTCGGAAGTTCCAAGTAATCTTGTAAAATCCGGGATCCCCTTCAGGGTTTCAAACAGCCTGTCCGGATTATCGCTGTCTGCGAAGATATATCCGGGGAAAAGTCTTCTGAACACTATCCTGCATTTCCCGCCGCTTATTCTCACATCCTCAAACATTGGAATAAAACACTCCCTGTAAGCTCCTTTAGTTCCGAGCTTATCGAGCTTATCAAGCAGTGTTTTCATCCTCATTTCTTCTCCGCTTTTAACCTGTATCACATACCACATGGCATACCCCGTTATTCTCCCTCATTTGTATCTGCTGCTCTTCCAGTACTGTAATTATGCCACGAAATACATCGAACTTTGGTACCGCGTGCTGTTACACAGATATGTTAATGGATTATTCAAGCACGACCCACGCAATGGTGAATTTTTGTCAATATCTCCCACCGAGTGTGTCTGAAATTTTATCACATTCGCAGGTCAATGTATTTCATTTATGTCTATTCGGTCGTTTTTCGCATCTGGTCGGTTATGAGGTATTACTCGTCTCCCCATATTTCAACAAACTTATCAAACATCGGAAGTCCGATGCTCAAGTAGCCTCTCGTATCGCCGTTTACCAGATGTTTATTCATCAGTCTGTTTCTATGTTCATGGTGTGCGGTACCACACATTGCTCACATCTATATAATTAATATCTTCTTATCTCTTCCAAATATCCTTCCCATCCTGAAACGCCTTCAAGCTCATCCTTTTCTTTTCATATAGTTCTTCAAGCAAGGGGATTCTGATATGTCTTTCAACTATGTCCTTCTTATAGACAGAAAAGTCCATTTCTGTCTTGTCAATATCTACTATATCTCTGTTTTGGACATATTGAAGCAGGCGGCATTCTCTTTCAATAAATGAATGCGTTCTGATGTCCTTTAGCTTAACCTTCTTTAATCCATCATATGGTATATCATAAAACATGGAATTACCTGAATCATATATCGGAGCAAACCCATATATTTCGAGAGTATCCGGATTTCTCATAACAGCTATGTTGTTCATATGCCTGTCCGTATTGGTTATAAGATAATCCGTCATTATCTGATAATCCATGAAGGAAGTGAATTGTTC
>JAEEHY010000309.1 GCA_016281085.1 Lachnospiraceae bacterium | reverse complement strand
TCCTTGAGACCTGCGGCATATATACTCAAGCCGCCGTCAAAGGAGAAGCTGCTTGATTCCATACGGGGATGTCTTGGATGATGGATCACGATCATGCGAATGGAGAATAAAAGGGGAGACAGGGGACGGTTCTGTGTCTCCGTCAAAATAATTATCGACGCTTAGTACATAACTCTCCTCTCTTTTTTCTTTTCTTTAGTGTTTTCGTGGGTATCATTCATTATGATATCCACGTTTTGTTTTATCATATCCAGTTCTTTGCGCTCCTTCTGGAGAGCCTGCAGATCAGTGTAAAGGATATTGCGCTGCTCTTCGAGTTCAGCTACCCGATCACGGTAAGTGTCTGGATCTGTATCGGGAGATACGTTATTATGCTTAAGGAATGCGGCGGCTGATTCATATATCATAAGATCCGCCCGGTGGGATTCGTAAAAGGAAGAAGACCTGCCGGATTTGATATAGTTATCCCATATCTTTTTGTTACTGCAGGTGCGGTCGAGGTATTTAATGGTCTCGTTTAAGGTGGCAATCTTACCATCTATCTCACGTATCTGTTTATGAGTTTCCTTCATTTCTTTTTTTACGGAGGTCATGATTTCGTCCAGCTTCTCTACTGAATCGATATTCTTTTCCCTTAACAGATTATAAGTTGCAGCGATCTTTTTGGCATCGGTAATGGCGGCCTTACGACGCTGGTGGTTGTTGGAGACGAAGACCAGATAGGAGTGGGTGTTTTCTATGAGACCGAGATTTTGATCATATTTCCATACCCTGAAATATGTCGGATGGGTTACCGTTGAAATGCCTTCCTGCTCCTTTGCAAGCTTTATACGATGCTCAATTGCTTCCCTTGTATAATCCTCGCCGAGGGTCTTGGAACGGGTAAAACGTTCCTGTTCATGCAACCTGAAAGAGTCATATTTTCCCTGCTTGATCTCGTATCCGAGGTCTTTCATCTTTGTCAGGAAATCGTCATAGGAATCCACCAGGGGAATGACAGTATCAATATTATCCTTAAGACGCTTCTTATAGCTTATCCCTTTCTTGGCCATCTGCCACTCATAGAATGATCTTCCTGGTCCCTTTGGATCCTTTATTACAGAAAGACCGTAGGCTTCGCATATCTCATCACTCATACGGCGGAGATCCTTGACTGCCCTGATATTGCCTCTGAAGCGGGTATGATCCTTGAAATCCACATGGTTGAAGATGATGTGATTATGGATATGCCCCTTATCTATGTGGGTGGCGATTATGTACTCATGTTTATGGCCGGTGAATCTTCCGGCGAGTTCTATACCGATCTTATGAGCCTGCTCCGGGGTGACCTCTCCCTCAGCAAATGACTGTATTATATGTTGCGCGAGTATGGATCCATTGTAGGAAGCTTTGTGCCTTGTATAGTCAAAGTCATCCTCAACGGTTTCCCTGGTGCAGCCGTATGTGGAGACATAGATCTCCCCGTCTGTTTTATCCTTATCGGTTATATAATCGACCGCCTTTCCTACGGTTCGTCGGATAGGATGCATTTTTGTGACAGCCATATCGCCTCCATCATTTCCTGTAATCGTTCCAGATCCCCGGAGTGAAGATGATCCGTTTCATTCACTCGTTTGGCGATCTGATTGATATTCACGCCTATCTTATGAAGTTCGTAATTACGGGCCTTGAGCTCCGAATAGTCGGTATTGATTATGCACCCGTTTATCGCCATCAGACGTAAGAAACGGGCCATATTTTTGATGCCGCACATCTTCATTCGTTCCTTTATAAGTTCTTTCTCATGGGCAGTTACACGGAATTTAACCTGTACTTCCCGGTCAAGTTTAGCCATCGGTTATTTCCTCACGGGGTTAAAAAAGGGGTTTGGGGGCAGCGCCACCAAGGGTGATTATTCGCAAAATGGTACCATTTTGCTGTGCTTGCTCCACTATTATCTGTTTCTATGTTACCCCGGGGGCGCGACGTTGCGAAGAGGTCAAAAGGGGGACACGTGCGGCCTTTCTGCCACATCTGAACAATATGTGATAGTTTAGTGCGCTTTGTTTTAATTGAAAGGACAGATTGTCCGCTGAAGGGATTAATTCGGAACAGTCTGTGTAGTGACTTTCAGAACAGAAGGAATAAACTATAAGAGAGGAGAAAAGAGGTCATGTACACCAAGAAAGAAGCAGATCTAAGAGTTGGAACAAATCTTGACTGGCTTATCGAAAGGTTGAGGTTGAACCGTGAGGACTACGCTAGATCGTGGCAGATACAGAAAGAGAGTGCAGATAAGATCGTTCTCGGTCAACGCGGTATAACATCAGAAAAGGTATATGCTCTGTTTGATGATTTTGCCATAACGCCGAATGAAATATATCTTGGCGAAGGGCATAACAGTATTGCAAGGCAGAAAGTCATTGAACTCAGGGGGAGCAAATACGTCGGTGATTATAAGATCATTACCCCGGAAATCATTGTGGGCGATATTGAGGCCCTGGCACCACCTGATAGGGATGAAATGGTACGAAGACTTATCAAAATGCTTTCATTAATGTTGTAAAACGAAGTTACAATAAGGAAACGTCCGGATTACAGATGATGCCAGATATGGATAGTCGTGATCCGGTTTTTTATTTTAAAAATTGTATAAGGAGGTTCGGAAATGGGAAGGTTGTTTAGCGATAAGGAACGGATTGAGAGATTGTTCCGGCTGTATGGGGTGCATGATACGGAGAAGACATATGAGAACATCCGTATGTTTATGGAGACATATGCGGATATCAGACAGGATATGAAGTATTTACCCAAGGCAGACAAGGATACTGCTGCATGGGAAAGTGCACCTGATCTGTTCAGGGCGATGCTTAATGCCAATAAGATACCCAAGAAGAGTATTACCGG
>JAEEHY010000308.1 GCA_016281085.1 Lachnospiraceae bacterium | reverse complement strand
GTTGATAAGGATGAGAATTCATCGGTCATCGTACTTGCGGACGGACTCGGAAGCGGTGTCAAGGCAAGTATTTTATCTACTCTGACATCGAAGATCATCTCAACCATGCTGGCGGAAGGTATCAGTCTGGAAGACTGTGTATCGACGATAGCGGCGACACTTCCTATCTGTTCGGTAAGGGGTGTGGCGTATTCGACTTTTACCATCATACATCTGATCGACAATGAAAGGGTTGAGCTTATACAATATGATAATCCCGATGTTATATTTATACGGGATGCCGAGATTTACGATTATCCCAAACGTGAGCTTAATATCTGCGGGAAGAATGTTCTTAAGTCAGTCATCAAGCTTAAAGAGGGAGACATCATGATCGCAATGAGCGACGGATGCCCGCATGCAGGGATCGGTCTTGCCTATAATTTCGGATGGAAGTGGGAAGATATAGCAGACTTCATGAAAGGTATCTCGGTTGCCGGATATACCGCCAAAACCATGGCGACCATGCTCGTTGATGAGTGTAATAAGGAATACGGCTACTGTCCGGGAGATGATGCGACGGCCTGTGTGGTAAAGATACGTAAGCGTGAACCCATGAACATCCTGTTTGGACCACCTAAGAACAGGGATGACTGTAACCGTATGATGTCTCTGTTTTTCTCAAAAGAGGGAAAGCATATAGTGTGCGGCGGGACCACATCATCCATAGCGGCCGATTATCTGGGAAAGCCCCTGCGTGTGAGCCTTAATTTCGAAAGAAGCGATATTCCTCCGATTGCCGAGATAGAGGGCGTCGATCTGGTTACTGAGGGCGTCATTACAGTAAATAAAGTGATCGAATATGCCAGGGATGTTCTTGGTGAAAATATGTATTATGAGGAGTGGAGCTTTAAACGGGACGGAGCTTCTCTTATTTCCAGGCTGCTGTTTGAAGAGGCCACGGATATAAATTTCTATGTCGGAAGAGCGGTAAATCCTGCGCATCAGAATCCCGATCTGCCGATCAATTTCAATATCAAAATGAGTCTGGTCGAAGAGTTGTCCGACTGCCTTAAGCAGATGGGCAAGCGTATAAAGGTCAGTTATTTTTAAGGAGCGTGAAAATGTACAAATTTGACACCAAGGTTCAGCATTTAAAATATAAGGTGCTTAAGGAAGTGGCGCGTTATGCATGGGAGGATACCCTGCTCGAGAACGTGATGAATATTCCGGCGAATATCGCACCCGGCAAGGTCCCCACAATGCGCTGCTGTGTCTATAAGGAACGCGCCATCCTTGGAGATCGTGTAAGAGTAGCCGTTGGAGGAAACAAGGACAACCCGAATGTGATAGAAGTCATTGAGACGGCCTGTGATGAGTGTCCCATGGGAGGCTATGAGGTAACGAATGCATGCAGAGGCTGTCTGGCGCACCGCTGTGTAGATGCATGTAAATTCGGAGCACTGAGCCTTGATAAGAACCATACGGCGCATATAGATAAGGCTCTGTGCAAGGAGTGCGGTGCCTGTGCAAAGGTATGTCCCTACACGGCGATCATTTCTCTTAAAAGACCATGTCAGAACGCTTGCAAGGTGAAGGCGATCAGCATGAACGAAGACAGAGTGGCAACGATCGACAACAGCAAGTGTATTTCCTGCGGTGCCTGCGTGTACCAGTGTCCCTTCGGAGCCATAATGGATAAATCCTATCTGCTTGATGTGATCGACATGATCAAAAAGAGTAACGGTAACAGCAAATATAAGGTATATGCCATCGTTGCTCCTTCGATCTCGAGTCAGTTCTCCTATGCAAAGCTCGGGCAGGTTATCACAGGGCTCAAGGAACTTGGCTTCCACACAGTCATTGAAGTGGCGCTCGGTGCCGATATGGTAGCGGATGCCGAAAGCAGGGAGCTTGTGGATAAGGGTTTCCTCACCAGCTCATGCTGTCCGGCCTTTGTAAGCTTTATCGAGAAGAATCATCCGGATATGGTACCGTTTATTTCCCACAATCTGTCGCCGATGGCAACACTCGGGAAATATCTGAAGGAACATGATGAGAACTGCAGGGTTGTGTTCATAGGTCCATGTACCGCCAAAAAGGCCGAGGCGCAGAAGGAAGAAGTCAAAAAGTACGTGGATGTTGTAATGACTTTTGAGGAATTACAGGCTTTATTTGACTCGAGAGACATTGATATTACGGAACTTGGCGAGACCGAACTTGACAATGCATCCTTCTTCGGACGCATATTTGCAAGATCCGGCGGACTGACCGATGCCGTTGCCCAGGCTATGAAGGAGCATGGGGAAACGGATTTCGAGCTTAAGCCATGTGTCTGTGACGGTATAGAAGAGTGTTCGATAGCGCTGCTTAAGAAGAAAAAGGGAGTTCTCGATGCCAATTTCATAGAAGGAATGGCATGTGTAGGCGGCTGTATCGGAGGCGCCGGCTGTCTTACGCACGGAGCGAAGGATAAAGCCGAGGTCGACAAGTATGGAAAGGAAGCTCTTGAGAAGACCATAACAGATGCGATATCCACTTTGATATAAATAAGAGAGGATAGGTCATGGCCACAGTAAGTTATGGCTGCAGGAAAAAAGAGGTCAGATAATGTTTAAAAGGAAAGAAACGAGTCGGGGGTCAGTTTTCCCGGCTCATAATTATAAAAAGACACTGACAGCGTGTTATCTTGGTTTCGTTACGCAGGCTATCACCGCTAATTTCGCCCCGCTCCTGTTTATAACTTTTCATAGAAGTTACGGTATACCGCTCGGAAAGATTGCCCTCATATCCACGATATTTTTCTTTACACAGCTTATTGTGGATGTTGTTTGTGCGAAATTCGTCGATGGTATAGGTTACAGGACGTGCGTTGTTGCTTCGGAAGTGGCTTCGGCACTTGGTCTTATCTCTCTTGCGGTATTGCCGTCGCTGTTGACTGATCCGTTTGTGGGAATTATACTCAGTGTCATTATATATGCGGTCGGAAGCGGTCTTATCGAAGTTCTTGTAAGTCCGATCGTTGAGGCGTGTCCGTTTGACAATAAAGAGTCGGTCATGAGCCTGCTTCATTCCTTTTACTGCTGGGGCAGTGTGGGAGTGATAGTCCTGTCCACTGCTTTTTTTGCCGTATTTGGGACAGAGCATTGGAAATGGCTGTCCTGTCTGTGGGCATTGGTTCCCTTTTATAATATTTTTAATTTTATAAGCTGTCCCATAGAACATCTTACGGAAGAAGGAGAGGGCATGTCGATAAGGGCGCTGATTAAGACCCCACAATTCCTGTTGGGCGTACTTCTTATGATATGTGCCGGAGCATCGGAGCTGTCAATGGCTCAGTGGGCGTCGGCTTTTGCCGAGACGGCGCTTGGTCTTACAAAGACAATGGGCGATCTGGTCGGTCCGTGTCTGTTCGCCGTGATGATGGGAGTAAGCAGGCTGATATACGGAAAGTACGGTGACAGGCTTGACCTGAAGCGATACATGATAGGTTCGGGAGCTCTGTGTCTTATCTGTTATCTGCTTGCTTCGCTGTCGCACAATCCGTTTGTTTCGCTGGCCGGCTGTATTGTCTGTGGCTTTTCGGTGGGTATCATGTGGCCGGGAACTATAAGTATGTTATCTAAGATACTACCGCTCGGCGGTACTGCCATGTTTGCGCTGCTGGCTATGGCCGGCGATATAGGAGGAGCTGTAGGTCCCGGTATTGTAGGTAATGTCACACAGCGTATGAACGACAACCTGCAGGCCGGTATGCTTGCGGGCGTTGTATTTCCCGCGGTTCTCATTATAAGTGTTCTAATAATCAATTCGCATGCGGGAAATCACTAAATGAAATCTCTTAGTGAAATTCCTGAGCGAAACATGTGACGATTCTTCGTTCTGTTTTGAACGATACTTCGGATTTGCCACACGTCAGTATCTGCTGCTCATGTTCCTCGTACATCGTTTCACTAAACGTTGTCATCCGTGTATCGGCGTGGTACGGAACCGTCGAATAGTCGGCATCCCTGCCTCCGATTCGACTGCCCGAACCATCCGGGTTCGGACTTCCTGTGTATCAAGACAACGTTAAGTGAAGCCTGATGCACTCGTCAAATTCGCATCAGATCCTGACGCGCGCCAAATCCTTATATTTATACCACCTGGAAGATATAGAATTTGAGATAATATGACTCCTCGGCTGATAAAAGGATGGGGTGATCGGGAGCCTGGGTTCTGAATTCCACCTGTCTGAGCTTCCTGTGTACTGCCGTGGCTGCCTCCTTAATTGTTTTGATGAACAGTTCCTGTGTCATGAAATGTGAACAGGAGCAGGTAGCGAGGTAGCCTCCGTTATTTACAAGCTTAAGCCCCTTCATATTTATCTCGCGGTATCCCTTTACCGCGCGTCTGGTTGCTTCTCTTGACTTGGTAAATGCAGGTGGATCGAGGATCACGACGTCGTATTTTTCGCCTTTATCTATCAGTTTGGGGAGTTCGTCAAACACATCTGCGGCCCGGAAGCTGACTGTATTGTCAAGGTTGTTAAGCCTTGCATTGGCTCTTGCCTGTTCGATAGCGTATTCGGAGATATCAAGTCCCAGCACACTCGTTGCTCCGCCGTATCCTGCATTGAGTGCAAAGGTACCCATATGGGTGAAGCAGTCGAGAACCTTCTTACCACGGCAAATTTTCTGCATTGCGAGTCTGTTATATTTCTGATCGAGAAAGAAGCCGGTCTTCTGTCCGTTTACCACGTCCACCATGTACCGTATGCCGTTTTCCGTTATTTCTATATCTGTGTCAAATTCTTCACCGATAAAACCTTTGTGTACGGGAAGTCCTTCTTTTTTTCGTTCCCTTGAGTCACTTCTTTCAAATACACCACGTATATTAAAGCCGTCTTCTTTGAGTATTTCTTTAAGTATGTCTGATATAAGCTCCTTATATCTGTCGATGCCGAGAGCAAGCGATTCCACAACAAGGACATCTTCGTACTTATCTATTGTTATCCCGGGCAGGAAATCTGCTTCGCCGAATATGACTCTGCATGAACTTAAATCGGTTTCGCTAAGGACGGTCTTACGATAATTCCATGCGGCCCTGAGCCTTTCACGGAAGAATTCCTCGTCCACTTTCTGTTTGGCATCCCTGCTCAGCATCCTTATACGGATTTTGGAATTGTTGTTGATGTAACCGATTCCCATGGGATAATCGTCAAAATCAATAACCCTGACAATGTCTCCGTTATTGTAGTTTCCCGTACAGGAATCGATCTCATTATCAAATATCCAGGCACCGCCTGATTTAAGATACCTTCCTTCACCCTTCTTTAACTTAACCGTTGCGGTTATTTCCGATTGTAGCAGCATTTCTTTGGTTTCCTTTGTTTACCTTTGTTTGACAGATCAGTAACATGGTTTTGACTCATAAAACATTTTATGTCTATTCAGAACAGGCTCAAAATACTTCGTATTTTTCGCTGTTTTGGATTCGTCCAATACATAAATTTATAAAATATGCCCTGCTCAAGTAAACTTGGCAGTTCATATTTTAAAATTTATGTGCTGTTCTGAATAGTTACCATTTTATATAATATTAATCGAACAGGCAAGTGAAATAATCACCTATTGACCTAGTAGGGAAAAGGGTGTATAGTATTGCAATAGGTCAGACAGTATTGGTTTAGGGGTGAATTATTATGATGATTTCAACTAAAGGAAGATATGCGGTGAGAGTACTTGTGGAGCTTGCCAGGCATGACAGAAGCGAGCTGATACCGCTGAAGGAAATCGCAGAGGGGCAGGGTATTTCCCTTAAATATCTTGAAAGTATCATGTCACTGCTTGCAAAGAACAGGCTGGTAGAGGGTGCATCAGGCAAGGGAGGCGGATATCATCTTGTGAGGAACCCGGATGAATACACACTTTTAGAGATACTTAAGGTCACGGAAGGCGGAATTGAGCCTGTTGCCTGCGGCGCTGTCGAGGGAGAGGGATGTGATAAGCTTAAGGAATGCGCTACATATCCTGTATGGAAGGAATTGTCGGAACTTATCAATGATTTTCTCGCAAATAAGACACTGAAGGATCTGTTGGGATGAGGCTGACACGTCCCCGCTTTTGTCTAAGCTCCCCTAAGGGAAAGTAAAAGCAGTACTAAGTGTCGTTATCATAAAAGTACTCAGGAGGTACAAATGAACAGCGAATTATTAACTGTAAAGGATTTAAACGTCAGGGTGGAGGATAAGGAGATACTTAATGACGTGAATATAACAATAGGAGAGGGTGAGACTCATGTATTAATGGGTCCTAACGGTACCGGGAAGTCAACGCTCGGGTATGCACTTATGGGGAGCCCCAAATATGAGATTACCGGAGGAAGCATAGTGTTTGAAGGAAAGGATATTACCGGGGAATCTGTAAATGAGCGGGCTAAGTCGGGTTTGTTCCTATCTTTCCAGAATCCGATAGAAGTACCGGGAGTGTCGTTGTCTTCTTTCATCAGGAGTGCGTTGGAACAGCGAAGCGGACAGAGGATCAAGCTGTGGGAGTTTAAGAAGAAGCTTAAGGCAACCATGGAGCTGCTTAACATGGACGAAGAATACGCGGACAGAGACTTGAATGTAGGTTTTTCGGGCGGTGAGAAGAAGAAGGCTGAGATATTGCAGCTGCTTATGCTGGAGCCGAAGCTTGCGATACTAGATGAAACGGATTCGGGTCTTGATGTTGATGCGGTTAAGACAGTATCCGCAGGAATCAGTGAATACCAGAAGAGATGTAACGGTTCTTTGCTGATAATCACCCACAGTACCAGGATACTTGAGTCCCTGAAAGTAGACAAAACTCATGTTATGGTTGATGGAAGCATAGTAAAGACCGGAGGTCCCGGGCTGGTCGATGAAATAAATGAACATGGGTTTGAGTAATTAATCAACATGACATAAAGGATTGCCGGGCTTGTTATGCGAAGCTGATCCTTTCGGGCGATCCGAAGCCGGTCCTTCAGGATGACACGAAGCCGGTCCTTTCGGATTTGCGCAATTAAGGGATTTACAAAAGGATATAAGATGGAAGAGAATAAAACCTATGTACAGGATATAGACAGAAGCCTGTACGATTTCAGAAATGAAGATGCGGATGCATACAGGTTCGAGGACGGACTGACGGAAGAGATTGTGCTTCAGCTCTCGGAGGAGAAGAACGATCCCGACTGGATGAGGGAGCTGCGGCTTAGGTCCCTGAAACTGTACAATGAGATAAATGTACCCGATTGGGGTCCTTCGATCGAAGGACTGGATATCGACCATATTGCGACCTATGTGCGCAAGAACACGAAAATGGCAGACAATTGGGATGCGGTACCCGAGGAGATCAAGGACACCTTTGAGAAGCTCGGTATCCCGCAGGCAGAGCGAAAGTCACTCGCCGGAGTGGGGGCGCAGTATGATTCGGAGCTAGTATATCATAACGTGCGTGATGATGTTGCAAAACAGGGTGTTATCTACAGTGACATCGAGAGTGCCTTAAGGGGAGAATATGCGCAGCTTATACGTGATAAGTTCATGCATCTGATACCACCCGATGATCACAAATTCGCGGCTCTTCACGGTGCGGTGTGGTCAGGAGGTTCGTTTGTCTATGTGCCAAAGGGCGTAAAGGTGGATATACCTCTGCAATCGTATTTCAGGCTTAATGCCAAGGGTGCGGGACAGTTCGAGCATACCCTCATTATAGTGGAAGAAGGCGCGGATCTTCATTTCATAGAAGGGTGTTCGGCTCCTAAATACAATGTTGCCAATCTTCATGCAGGCTGTGTCGAGCTGTATGTCGGAAAGAATGCAAGGCTGCGTTATTCGACTATCGAGAACTGGTCGAAGAATATGTATAACCTTAACAGCAAACGTGCGATAGTAGAGGAAGGCGGCAGGATAGAGTGGGTATCCGGTTCATTCGGTTCACATATTTCCTACCTCTATCCCATGAGCATCCTGAAGGGTGATGATTCACAGATGGAGTTCACGGGAATATCTTTCGCGGGCACGGACCAGAACCTTGATACGGGCGCCAAGGTGGTTCACATAGGCAGGAATACAAGCTCTTATATGAATACCAAGTCAATATCAAAGGGCGGTGGCGTATGTACCTTCAGGAGTTCGGTCGTTGTTAACAGGTCTGCTGAAAACAGCAGGACGTCCGTATCCTGTGAATCGCTGATGCTTGACGACATATCACGCTCCGATACCATCCCGGCAATGGATATACGGACATCCAAGGCCGATGTGGGACATGAAGCGCAGATAGGAAAGATAAGTGATGAGGCAGTGTTCTACCTAATGTCAAGGGGAATGAGCGAGGAGGATGCCAGAGCACTTATAGTCAGCGGCTTTGCCGATAATGTAAGCAAGGAGCTTCCGCTTGAATACGCTATAGAGATGAACAATCTTATAAGGCTTGAAATGAAAGGAAGCATAGGATGATAAAGATGAATGTATTGCCGGTGCGGACTTTTAACCGGCTTAAGGTAAATGAAACTTTTGTTGAATACGAGCCGTCGGCACCAAAGATATATGAGATCAGCGAAACTTCGAAGCTTGAGCTTAAGGAAACAGGGGATTTCGGTGTAAATATAAAAGTGGCGGATGACAATAATATAACTGTTGTTATGCTGTGCGAATGCACTGAAGAAGGTACACTTAATATCAAAACAGAGATAACAATGGGGAAGGGTGCTTCACTTAAACTGATCCAGGCGGATATGGGAAAAGGAAGCGGAAGGCTCATCAATACCGTAAGATGTACAGAGGATAAGGATGCTTCCGTACAGCTTATCCAGCTGTTCCCGGCGAGGGGAGATATTTATAATGACTGCAATATTGAGCTGACAGGAAACCGAAGCGGACTTGATATTCACGTGGCATACATGGGTAACGGGGACAAGAAGCTTGATATGAACTATGTCGTTAACCATATCGGGAAGAATACAACGAGCTATATCAGGGCAGACGGAGTTCTTAAGGATAAGGCGTTCAAGACATTTAAGGGAACGATTGATTTCAAAACCGGTTCATCGGGTTCAAAGGGTGAAGAGAGGGAAAAGGTTCTCCTGCTTTCGGATGACATAGTTAATCAGTCCGTTCCCATAATCCTGTGTACGGAGGAGGATGTGGAGGGCGCACACGGAGCTGCCATCGGAAACCTTGACGAGGATACGCTCTTCTATTTAAAGAGCAGGGGACTTGATGAGGATGAAGCAAAGAGACTGGTAATATACGGAATGTTTAACAGACTGCTTGAGAAGACCGGTGATGAGGAGATATCTTCACGGGTTGAAGGATTTCTTGCGGAGACTGTATAGATACCTGCAGATCGTAACTATTCAGAACAGGCTCTGTTGAATGCAGGGGAGTGTCGTGCGGAACGCATTATCGCAGAAATAAAGGATCGGGTAAATATGCAACAGGAACATATAAAAAGAACAATAGAAGACATACGGAATGACTTTCCGCTGCTTATAAAGGAACCTACGGCTTATCTTGACAATGCCGCGACAGCGCACAAGCCGGCAAGTGTGCTTAAGGCGGAAGAGGAATTTTATGTAAACCATAATGCAAATCCGATGCGCGGGTTTTATCCTCTGAGTATTGAGGCGACGGATATATATGAAAATGCCAGAAAAGAGGTCATGGCATTCATCGGTGCGGCCTCTGAACGTGAGATCGTGTTTACAAGGAATGCGACAGAGAGCCTTAATCTTGTTGCGTACAGTTACGGACTGAGCAATATTAAGGCCGGTGATGAGATCGTGGTAGCGATATCCGAGCATCACAGCAACATGCTCCCCTGGCAGATGGTAGCAAGAGTTACGGGAGCTGAGCTTAAATATCTGGAGTGCAGTACTGACGGAAGTTACACTGATGAGGAGATAGAGAAGGTTATCGGTGAGAAAACAAAACTTGTTGCGATAGCGCAGGTATCCAATGTGCTTGGAAGATGCAATCCGCTTAAGAAGATCATCCAAAGAGTGCATGTAAACGGTGGTACTGTGGTTGTCGATGCTTCACAGAGCATACCTCATATGCAGGTTGATGTTAAGGATATGGATGCTGATTTCCTGGTGTTCTCGGGACACAAACTGCTGGGTCCGATGGGAATAGGTGTATTGTACGGTAAGGAGGAACTGCTTGAAGCGATGCCTCCGTTCCTTACCGGTGGTGAGATGATAGACAGTGTAAGGCGTGACGGTGCCGTGTATGCCGGACTTCCCCATAAATTCGAGGCGGGAACAGTCAATGCCGCGGGTGCTGCCGGACTTGCCGAGGCTATAAGATACATAAACGGTATAGGCTATGATTACATAAAAGAAAGGGATGTGCTGCTTACCCGGCGTGCAATTGCAGGCCTTAAGGACATTCCCCACGTGAATATCATAGGTTCGGACAAGGCAGATGAGCATAACGGGATAATCACCTTTACAATCGATGATGTGCATCCGCATGATATATCGGAGATCCTGGCCTCTGAGGGAGTGGATATAAGAGCCGGCCATCACTGTGCGCAGCCACTTCATGATCATCTTAAGGTCCGTTCCACCGCCAGGGCCAGCCTGATGTTCTATAATACGGAGGAAGAGGTAGACCGTTTCCTGAGAAGTGTAGCCGGTGTACGTTCTAAGCTTGGGTGGACGGAGTGAGTTGGTATTAAGGAATTGTAGTTAAGATAGTACTATGCCGATGCAGATGGAATAGCAAATACGATAGTAATGTATGCCGGATGCAGGCTTGGATAATATAATCGGGTAATATAAGGAGAAAGCATGGAAAGCAGGAGTTTTTACAATGAGATACTTACGGAGCACAATATGCGTCCGTATTACAAGCATGATATAGAGGATGCCGACCTGATACTTGAAGGAGTCAATCCGAGCTGTGGGGATGAGATAATCCTTAAGCTCAAGACAGATGGAAATGTAATAGTGGACGGAGCCTTTGTCGGGGACGGGTGCGCGGTATCGCAGGCTTCGGCAGATATCATGCTGTCTCTGATTTTGGGTAAGACAAAGGAAGAGGCACTCAGGCTTGCCGATATCTTTACCAGGATGATAAAGGGAGAAGCGAGTGAAGAGGAAATAGACAGCCTCGAGGAGGCTTCGGCACTGAGGGACATTTCGCATATGCCTGCAAGAGTCAAATGCGCGGTCCTTGGCTGGCACACTCTCGAGGAGATGCTGTAGAAAGGCTGTATTTTAATATTTATGAGGAAAAAACCATGACGCTTAACCAACTGAAATACGCAATCGCAATATCAAAAGAAAACTCATTAAACGATGCCGCAAAGAAGCTGTTCATATCGCAGCCGAGCCTTACCGGCGCCATGCATGCATTGGAAGACGAGATCGGATTTGATATCTTTATCCGGTCAAAGAACGGTATATCGCTGACTGTAAAGGGAACCGAGTTCATAGGTTATGCCAAGTCGGTTGTTGAACAGTACGATATACTGGACGCTAAATTCATATCAAAGACAAATGTGAAGAGGCATTTTTCGGTATCGATGCAGCATTATTCCTTTGCAGTCAAGGCCTTCATCGAACTTGTCAATGAATACGGATATGATGAATATGAATTCGAGGTACATGAGACAAAGACCCATGAGATCATCTCTAATGTGAAGAACCAGAAGAGTGAGCTGGGAATACTGTTCCTGAATGACTTTAACAGTAAGGTACTTAAGAAGGTAATATCCGAGGCAGGACTTGAATTCACGCCGCTTTTTGACTGCGGAATATATGTTTATATCAGCAAAACCAATCCTCTCGCAGTGCAGAAGCTTGAGACCGGTGAGCCTGTCACCTTCGATGAACTGGATGATTATCCCAACTTAAGCTTTGATCAGGGTGAATACAATTCGGCATATTTTGCCGAGGAAGTGATGAGTACGCATCAGTATAAGCAGATCATCCGCGCAAATGACAGGGCGACCATGTTGAATCTTGCCAAGGGAGTTAACGGCTACACCCTTTGCTCGGGAATACTGTGTGGGGACTTAAACGGAGGAGATTACTGTGCACTTAAACTTGACACGGACGAGAAGATGACTATAGGATATATATCAAGGAAAGCATCTATCATGAGCGAGATCGCACTGAAATATATTGAGAAGATTTCCATGTACAGGGATAAGGTGCTCGCCTAGCTGTTTTGCTGACTTACTTACGGAAAGGATATTCACCGGGATCATGAGTCAAAAAGAATCTTTGCCTGTAACACAACAGTTGGTGGTTTTAAAATCAAACATGGAGAAGCGTATAGTCGGTAAGGGCGAATTGATCGACAGGCTGCTCATAGCTCTCATTTCGGAAGGGCATGTGCTGCTTGAGGACGTTCCGGGTGTCGGCAAGACATCCATGGCACAGGCGCTCGCCGGTTCGCTGTCACTTTCGTTTGCCAGGATACAGTGTACTCCCGATACTACCCCGGGAGATATTACGGGACTGTCGGTCTATAACAGTAAGGACGGGGAGTTTAAGACGGTAAAAGGTCCTGTGATAAACAATATAGTGCTTGCAGATGAGCTGAACCGTACATCTCCAAAGACACAGTCTGCACTGCTTGAAGCAATGGAGGAGCGCAAGGTCACGATCGACGGCAGGGATTTTTCAATTCCCGAACCTTTCATGGTCATTGGAACGCAGAATCCCATTGAAATGGCAGGTACATATCCTCTTCCGGAGTCCCAGCTTGACAGGTTTATGATGAGGCTGAGTGTCGGCTATCCGTCAAGTGAGGATGCTGTTGCGATGGCAGGCCGCTTCATAGAAGGATCATTGCACGAAGAAACGGGGCAGGTGCTGTCGGGTGATGATATACTGTCTATACGCGAAGAAGTCAGGAAGGTAACGGTTCACGATAACCTGCTGAAATATGCAGTCAACATCGTTGAGGAAACAAGGAACGCTTCCGAGGTATCCTGCGGTGCGTCGCCGCGTTCCATGCTGTCGCTACTAAGATGCGCACAGGCGGTCGCCCTGTATGACGGAAGGGATTTCTGTATTCCCGAGGATATCCTTAAGTCATCATTGTGGACACTTCCGCACAGGCTGGTTCTTAGTACAGAGGCGAGGATGAACCGTATCACGCAGGAACAGATACTTAAGCGCATTACGGATCGTATCAGGGTGCCGGCATGAAGGTACACGTAAACAGGATCCGTCTTATCATATATTTTATCATGCTTACCGGAAGCATAGTATTTGCAAGCTTTTACGGGGGACTGCTTCCTTTCGTCATTCTGTATGGCATGATCGTTTTTATACCCGTTTCATTACTTTACATAGCACTTAATTATCATTTCTTATCAATATTCCAGGAGCTTCCGAAACACAGGGTCGTTAAGGGTGAAACAAACACTTTTCGTATCCTCATCGAGAACAGGGGACTGCTTACCATTCATGAGGTCATACTTGATATATATAATGACAGATGTAATCTTAAAGCCTTTGGCGAAGGGATCACCATTACGCTTAAGGCACATGAAAAAAGAGAGCTTGTTACCGATGCGGTCTGTATCTATGCCGGAACCTATGAGATCGGTGTTAAGAGCCTTGGCTTTACGGATGCTTTCGGTATCTTTACCGTGACACTTCCCGTACCGTATTCTTTCAGGGCAGTAGTCAGTCCGAGGGTAACCGGTCTTGCTGACCGTTATGTGGATATTGAGAACATACTGAACAGTGCATTCAGAAAAAGTGACAGGCGTTATGAAGAACTGGCAGGGAGTGATATGCGTATGTACAGTGCGGGTGATCCCATGTCGGCTGTTAACTGGAAGGTATCTGCGAGGCTTGATAAGCTGATGGTGAGGATCCCGGATAAAATGGATACCAGGACGGTTACACTGGTACTTAACGCTGAAGGTGTTTTTGCAGGACCGGAAGATATCGGTCACCTTAAGAGAAGGGATTATTTTCTTGAATTTGCGGTTTCTGCGGCATGGTATTTCGGTGAGAGGGGGATGCCGCTTCGGATTTATTATCCGCTTGGAAAGATTACAGAGATGCTGGTTGATTCCTATGACAGCTTTCTTGAATTCTATACAAATATTGCGGGCGGGATATCGTATCGTTCCGAAGATGAAAGGGACAGAATGCGCAGATTTGCCACGGAAAGGAGGGTGACTCCCGGTGGAAGCGAGACAACCGTTATTGTTAATGAAGAAGCATGGCCTTCGGATGATTTCTGCACTGTTGCAGGATGAGCTTAAGTACATATTCATCATTTTTTCCGCAGCCGTTGTATATATGGAGATGTGCATGTATACCGGTCTCTCCGATATTACGTCGGATGCAGTTAACGGCTTTGTGTTTTCCTGCGCGTTTTTTTCTCTTTTATTCTATGTGACATACTATATTCTGTCGCTGTTTTCCAAAGGGATAATTCCTGTTTACGGTGCTGTTCTTGCAGGTGCGGTTATTTCGTTTTTCTTAAGAAACAGCTATTTTGCGGAAGAAAACGGTGTGTCCTTTGTAAGTGCAGGAATGGCTGCGGGAGTTACGGGTATCGTATGGCTTATACTTCATACAGCAGGTAAGCCCGGATTATTTGAGATCCCTTTATGTATCGTCTGTGATGTCCTGACCGTTTTTCTGTTTTTCAAGGCAGGATATACGGACAATAACGTGGTTACCAGGTCTGCAGTTGCCTTTCTGTTTGTGCTGAGTCTTTCATATTTTCGGGATATTGCGTTGCGAAAGGATGGGAAGAGGTATCCGTTCATACTTTTTGCAGCCGTGGCGCTGTGTATTGTGCCTGTCCCGGTCAGGAATGAACCTATCGACTGGACACCGGTCATAGAGGCCGGGATAAAGGTCAGGGACAAAACGAAGGATATTGTCAGGTCTGTTTCATATTACGGTTCCGAAATCGGGTTCGGAGATTCTTACCGGAGCGGCTACAGTGATCTTTCCGGGACGGGAGAGGCCATATACCTTAATGACCGTGCCGAGCTGACTCTCACCACTAACGAAAGTACAGCAGTCAGGTACGTCGATGAGACTACCGGTAAGCGTATGAAACAGAGTAAGGCAGTGTATCTTGCGGGCGGCAGAGCTGCGGACAGTATGCAGCTGTTGGATATCATATATTCACTGTATCTGCATGGGGTTGATTATTCTGATGCGGGTCTTTTTATGAACATATCCAGGCTTAGTGAGACATATGTCTATCTTAAGACGGGTGATGAGATAATTCCGCTTAATTCTATAAAGGTATCCAATAAGGATGGGAGGATATTAAGCGGTAATTCGGGCAAAAAACACAGGAAGGGCTACAGCCTGAATGCGGAATATCTGGACATCGATTTTGGCAGTCCGTATCTTGCGGATATTATGGCAAGTCCTGTCATACCCGATATGAGCGGGGAGGCGGACGGAAGAAGCAGGGTGATTCTTTCATATGATGAATTATGTACCTATGCTCGCGGATTAACAGGCCTTAGGCTTAATGAAGCAGTAAATGAAGAGGATTATGACCTGTGGAGGCAAAACAGCTTAAGCTTCGGAAATCAGAGCGATACAGCATATCCGGCCGGAGAAAGCACTGCTTCCGTGCTTGATACTGCGGGTGCAACGGACAGGATGCGTAAGCTTGCGCTTGAGATTACGCAAAACTGTAACAGTGATTATGAGAAATGCTCTACAATAGAGGCATATTTAAGACAGTACACATACAGAACCGATATCGGTTTCGCATCTGCAGATACCGGGAGCGCCGAGGGTATGAGCAGGATCGCGGATTCATTTCTTTTTGAAACAGGTGGAGGGTATTGTGTGAATTACGCCTCTTCCATGGTCATGCTGCTCAGGCTGAACGGGATTCCCGCAAGATATTCGAAGGGATACAGGTATGTATTTCCTGAAGAAAGGCAGGCTTCATATACCGTGCAGGGACGTGATGCACATGCCTGGCCGGAGGCATATATCAGAGGCTTTGGCTGGGTGGGCTTCGAACCGACATCAATCTGGGCCAATGCTCAGGCAAGAACGTGGCACAGACATCCCTCTTACGAAGCATCGACGGGGAGAGTGACCGCCATGTACAACCCGTATGAGAACGGGGGGAATATGGTAAATCCCTATCCCACACCCGTTGTCCTGGCTGAGCTTCAGGCGGAAGGCGAAACCGGGGAGACAGTTTCCGGTCTTTACAGATATCTGCGCATGATCTTGCTGCTCACAGCAGTGGTAGTATGTGTGCTTGTTGTTGTATTCTTAGGGGGAAGGCTCTTACATGCAATAAGGTATAAAAAGGCAGATCCGACAGGACGTGTTTTCATGGATGTGGAGGATATCCTGCAGCTGATAAGGATAAAATCCGGGGACAGTATCCCCGACCGCGGCATATTATCGGATTATCATCCGGTCATTCCGGATGAATTCAAAGCCGAGGCGATTGATATTTTCAATGTATATTACAGGCTTAAATACAGCGTGAAAAATGCAACCCCGGCTGAAGAAAACGCTGCCAGGGATTTGCATAACAGGCTGAAAAAGAGCATCAGCGGGTCCCGGTTTTTCCGTGTGCTTCGGTGATCATGGTAGCCCATTCTATCGCATCATCTATATGAGGCCTGAAATTGTCCGCCCCGATCTTATCTGCGAAGCCATCCTTAAGCATTGTATTCATCGGCTGTTCATTGACATGTGAAAATACAAGCTTTATCCCGTTGGAATTACAGCGTTCATAGAACTGCTCAAGAGAGTGCATTGCCGTTGCGTCAAGAGCCGGCACACCTCTCATTCGTATTATTATGGCCTTGGTTTCATCACGGAAGTTCATGGTCTCTATCTGTCCCGAGCTTCCGAAAAACATGGGTCCGTAAATCTCATATACCCTGACCTGCGGCGGAATGGGCTTAAGATTCATTCCGTCCGGATCCTCATCGGGATCGTAATACTTCCAACCCATGACGCCTGACTCTTCGCTCATTCTCTTCATAAAGAGAAGCACCGCCAACAGCATTCCTATCTCAATGGCAATGACGAGATCGAATACCACTGTAAGTACAAAGGTGATCACCAGTACAATGATATCGCTCTTGGGAGCTGTTTTGCACAGATGTACGAAGGTCTTCCACTGACACATATTGTATGCCACCATGAAAAGTATTGCGGCGATGGCAGGCATCGGTATCAGAGCGGCATAGGGCATAAGAACAACAAGCACCAGTACAAGAACAAGCGAATGCACCATTCCGGCAACGGGGGTACGCCCTCCGTTCTTGATATTTGCAGCTGTTCTTGCGATGGCTCCCGTGGCCGGTATTCCGCCAAACAATGCCGAACCGATATTTCCGCAGCCCTGGGCTATCAGTTCCATGTTGGAACGATGATGCGAATTGATCATACTGTCGGCTACAACGCATGAAAGCAGTGATTCTATAGCCGCAAGAACTGCTATGGTAAAGCCGTCCGGCAGAGCTGCGCTTATTCCCGACATGGTGAAATGCGGCAGATGCAGTGAAGGAAGTTTGTTGCTTATCGTATAGAGGTCTCCGATGGTATTTACATTTATTCCCGTAAGCTTTACGATCAGTATCCCTGCAATTACGGCGATCAGAGAAGCGGGTATTTTATCATTTATCATGGGCCACACGATGAGAATGGCAAGGTATATGATCCCGACAAGAAAAGCATAGCCATTAAAGGTTCCGAAATTTGAACCGAAGGCCTTAAGCTTATCAACGGTTTCTATGGTTACGGTTCCCTCGGGGTACCTGAGTCCGAAAAAATCCTTAAGCTGTCCTATGACGATGGTAACCGCAATACCTGATGTAAAACCTGTAGTGATCGTATATGGTATGAATTTGATAAGTCCACCCAAGCGGAAGAACCCCATCAATATAAGTATTATTCCGGCAATGACTGTGGCCAGTATCATACCGTCCATTCCGCTCTTGGCTATGATGCCCGCAACTATCGTTGCAAAGGCTGCCGTCGGTCCC
>JAEEHY010000307.1 GCA_016281085.1 Lachnospiraceae bacterium | reverse complement strand
CTTTGATGTCTTGTAGCCCCATCCGATGTAGTAATTGTCAATACCCGATACGTTTACGGTTGCCTTTGCATAAATCTTCTCTGAGTTGGCAATTGTAATAGACTCAGTACTCAGACTTCTTGTATTCTTACCTGCCAGTATAGATATTGTTGCCGACGGTGTAGGGGTCGGTGTAGGTGTCGGCTGAGGACCTGGTGTAGGTGTAGGACCCGGTGTGGGTGTCGGCTGAGGACCCGGTGTGGGTGTCGGCTCGGGACCAGGTGTGGGTGTCGGCTGAGGACCCGGTGTCGGTGTCGGAGTAGGTGTCGGAGATGTGCTCTCAAAATTAGCAACAACGTTCATCTTCGTACCGCCAACCTTTATTTTGACTGAAGCGGTCTTGCCTTTTTCCTCACCAAGAACCGTCCAATTAACAAACTTAAATCCGCTGTCTGCCTCTGCAGTAAATGTACACTCCATGCCCTCTGCTGCATAGAACGGAGCTGACTTGGCACCTGCCTGTGACGAACTTCCCGTAACTTCCTTTGCTCCTTCAGCAGGATTTGATGTAACATTTACCTTGTACAGATTAAAATTATCCGATGACTCGGCATCAAGTGAAGCGGTCTCATAACTCTCTCCACCTGTTACCTTATACTTAACACTTAAGTCCGTACGAGTCAGCTCGTCAGCACTAAATGCCTTGGAATTCATATTAATCTTTTCCAAAAGACCGAAGCTCATTGTATACTGACTGTCATCCGGTGTAAATGACTTGCTGTCAAGTTTTTGACCACCAAGCTCAACAACCACTTCCGAAATCTCTTCATCATCACTGGTTGTAAGGGTGAACTCAGCCAAATAATTCTGAGTTGTGTCAACAGTAACATCATATGTTACCGCTGCTTTTGCTTCCTTCGCGAATCCGACCGAACCGATAAGACCGACCAGTCCCGCAGCAAGGAAAAACTTCTTTAAAATCCTCATTTTGCTTTCCTCCATTTCAAACATCCTATAATGGTTTGTCATTTTCGATGTACCATATGAATATAATTAAGATGAATTGCTTCACGTCAAAATACAACTCAGCCTGTTATACGCACATAAGTACACTGAATCCAACTATCGAATATTTTACAATATTTTTTCTTTTTACACAACACGCAATTATTTGTAAATTTTAACAATCTTTCTGTCACCACGTGTTTTTCCCTGTTATCCCCGATATTTAGTGGTTTCGTTCTCTATACAACTAGATTTTATGTAAACCAAGGTTTACATATAATTTATAATTCGTCCCTTTTTTTGAAATTTAACTATATTATATTCAAAAAATATAGTAAAACTGCACAATACTACAATTTGGGATATTTTCAAATAATTAATATATTTTTTCAAAATCTATTTCCATATTCAGAATTTTATCGTATAAATAAATGTAGGTAAGGATAAACACACGGCAATAAACAGTTATACCTCTTACTATAAACCGAAAGGAGTAGAAGTTATGGATGAGAAAAAAACAAATGCATTAAACGATCAGGATATGTCCGAAGTTAACGGAGGCTTCAAAGTTAACGATATAGCGGAGAAAGGTTTCGGCAAGGACATCTATTGCCCCAGATGCGGTAATATGGACAAGACATTGATACAAAGAAACAATACAGACAATCAGGACATATTAAATCCAAAGAAAGATTTAAAGTGCCTCAAGTGCGGATTCGAATTCAATTACAGCGATATCGGCATCAAATAGCAGGCAGAGCGTCTCAACACCATGGACAGCTTACAGCCTGTGTCGAACCGACAAAACCCGAAAGCCCAAGGCTTTCGGGTTTTAATTTGCAAATCTGTATAAAAGATATCTCTCATATCTGCCCATATACTCAAGTCCGTATCCGTCAAGGTCCCAGAATGGTTTTCCGCTGTCCCTGTCTTCTAAAAGCACTATACTATTCTTCGCTTTCTCAAGCACTCCTGGATCCGGTGTCCTGTCCCCGACGAAATTCTCATCCCCCATATATCCGTCCGTGTTGATGCTTTTAAGACCGAAGTCAACATATGAACAGTCAAAAAGGATGTACTCTCCGTTAAACTTTGCGGCTGTATCCAGGATCACATTAAGATCAGGACAGGTTGTCTGCATCGTTTCACAGGCATCCCTTCGCTCATCCCATATAGGCCAGATGCGACCAAAGGTCGCATCCTCTCCGTACAGAAGCTCAACTCGCGATGAATACTGCCTGAATGAATAAGCAGTTTCATAAGGCACTATCATCCTTGCCATCCCGTCTTCATCTGCCTGATCCGAAAGTACAGCATCGGCTATGTCTATGAACACCTGCGGAAGTTTGTACAGATTGTCCGCCTTCTGGAATCTGTAATCATTGATCTGGAAGACACCGCACATAAACAGCACAGGTATAAAAGCAATCGTAAGAAGCGCCTGTTCCTTTCTGCTCTTAAGGGCTGAGACCATAAAGGTACATCCGATCGCAGCTATCGCCGGTATCATGAACAGCCATACGAACCTGCCCATTATCTCATTGTCGAACTGGCTGTTGCTGCGGGCCAGCACATAATTCCCGGATGTGATCCCCAAATACACGAACAAAAGCAGCAAAACTGCAGGATATGCTATCTTATTCTTAAGCCTCCTGTCTTTAAGCACAAAAACGATAAATAACAACGTTATCAAATAGAGTGCCATAAACATGCCGTTTCCGGTATAATCATTATTCAGATGTATGATATCAAGTATTATCCTCTTCATACTCACATCCGTTCAAAATACAGCCTGAGCAGCCTCGTGATCAAAACGCACACAACATCGGGAACCATACAAAGTCCCATAAATACGCAGGTCTTAAATGAACGCAGACGAACTCCGTTTACAACAGCATATACCGCTGTCATCACACCTGCCAGAACAGCTCCCATATTACTCAGCATCGCACAGGCAACTGCCGCCATAAGTATATATACATAATCCTCGCGCCTTACCCTTTCACTGTCCGACACCCTCATCAGGAAATACCACAAAAGCGGGAGCATGATCATAGCCAATATCGAACGTCCCTGCCAGATGATCGTCAACAGAGTATAGCCCGAGGCATATATGGTCTCAAACGAAAAAAGATGGATCACCGACAGGAACAGAAGGAACAATCCTCTCTTTAACATATCCCCTTCAAAAACATGAGCTCCTATGATGCCAAAAACCACATAGCACAGGGGAATAAGGAGTGCGGGAAATACAGTATGGGCACATATCGCAGGATGAATGCCGTAAAGCTTCGACATAAGAGCGATAAACAGAGGATACGGCGCGGTAACCTCCTTGGTCTGTTCTCCGGCAACTCTTCCTATATACTCATTGGTTATCGCATGCCTGATCAGCATGGTATCATAGTCAACAGCCTCAACCGCCTCTGCCACGAACCTTGCATCATCAGTATCAACATGCATGTTAAAGGTAAGGAGGTATGTCTGAAATGCTATCATAAGTACAGCTGCGGTCCACACCACTACCGTAAACACATCCTCTCCTGCTTTCACCTTCTTCTCTTCCTGCTCAGCAGATGTCTCATCCTGCTTAACCTTCGCATTCCGTACTCCATAAATCACAGACAGGACACACAATACAACCGTGATAAGTACCCACGAGTACATAAGCACGTGAAAGTGCATCCGTAGAGTTATCATCGGAACAGCCAATACAAAAAAAATCACACACATCAGCATGAAACCGTAAGCAAGCTTCTTTGAAACCGCAGATACTTCTTCACTGTCCCTTCCAAGCATGTACACAAGCTGTCCCAGCAGAAACGGTACGACAATGCTCCATATTATAATACGAACAACAATCATGATCATTTCCGTCATCCCCGGTGATAAAATAAAATCACCTGATACTGTATATCTTCAGTCCGTGACTCTCCTGTTCTTCAACAGGCTCATATTCACGGTAATGTTCCTTAAGATATGTCATCTTCTCCTTCAGATACATATTATCAACGAGGTACACCGTACCGGCGCCCTCACTTCCCACTCCGGCGATAGCTCTGAAAGGATTGTCATATCCGTATTTACGCGTTATGTCCTTAGTTACCGGAGAATTGACAAACCAGCTTCCGACCGCCGCGAAATTGCTCAGACTGCCTTCCTCATAAGGTCTGAACACGTCATATCTGTATGCATACTGAAAAGTAAACGTATCCGCGATATAGAGCGCATCCTTGTTCTGCCGAATTTGTGCAAAGAACTCACGGTACTCGGGCTGCGTCCGCCTGTGATTGTTATGATCAAAGCGGTTCCCCAGAAATACCGTCAGGCACGCAGTCAGGAGAATTACAAACGCAAATGCATGACCGCCTAACCGTCTTCCCCCTGCATCAT
>JAEEHY010000306.1 GCA_016281085.1 Lachnospiraceae bacterium | reverse complement strand
GCTACAGCATCGGACAAGCCGAGAGAGGGAATTGATTTCTTCCCTCTGAGTGTGGAATTTGAAGAGAAGATGTATTCCGTTGGCAAGATACCCGGAGGCTTCAATAAGAGAGAGGGTAAGGCGAGTGAGAATGCAGTGCTTACCGCCCGTGTTATAGACCGTCCCATGCGTCCCCTCTTCCCTAAGGATTACAGAAATGACTGTACTCTTAACAATCTGGTATTGTCAGTGGATCCCGAGTGCCGTCCCGAGCTTGTTGCAATGCTTGGTTCAGCTATAGCAACTTCAATTTCGGACATTCCTTTCTGCGGTCCCTGCGCTACCACACAGGTTGGTATGATAGACGGACAGTTCATCATAAATCCCAGCCAGGAGCAGTGGAAGAGCGGAGATCTTAACCTTACCGTAGCATCTACGGCTGAGAAGGTTATCATGATAGAGGCAGGTGCCAATGAGATACCCGAGGCTAAGATGATCGAGGCTATCTATATGGCTCATGAGGAGAATCAGAAGATCATCGAGTTCATCAACAAGATGGTAGCCGAGGTGGGAAAACCCAAGCATGAGTATGAGAGCTGCGCTATTCCGGAGGAAATGTTTGCAAAGATGAAGGAGATCGTTACTCCCGAGGAAATGGAAGGCGCGGTATTTACCGATGAGAAGCAGGTTCGTGAGGAGAATATCCGTAATATCACTGCCCGTCTTGAGGAAGCCTTCGCAGACAATGAGGAGTGGCTTGCAATACTCGGAGAGGCAGTATATCAATATGAGAAGAAGACCGTACGTAAGATGATCCTTAAGGATCACAAGCGTCCCGACGGACGTGAGATCACACAGATCCGTCCTTTGGCTGCAGAGGTTGATCTTATACCGCGTGTACACGGTTCGGCAATGTTTACCCGTGGACAGACACAGATTTGTGACATTACCACACTTGCTCCTCTTTCTGAAATGCAGAGGATAGACGGTCTTGACAGCAATGAGATAAACAAGCGCTACATGCATCATTACAATTTCCCGAGCTACTCGGTAGGCGAGACAAAGCCTTCAAGAGGACCGGGACGTCGTGAGATCGGTCACGGAGCTTTGGCAGAGAGAGCACTTATTCCCGTACTTCCTTCTGAAGAGGAATTCCCTTATGCAATCCGTTGCGTTTCCGAGACATTCGAATCAAACGGATCTACTTCAATGGCTTCTACATGTGCTTCTTGTATGTCGCTGATGTCGGCAGGTGTACCCATCAAAAAGATGGTGGCAGGTATAAGCTGTGGTCTGGTTACGGGCGACACGGATGATGATTTCGTACTTCTTACGGATATTCAGGGACTTGAGGATTTCTTCGGAGATATGGATTTCAAGGTAACCGGTACGGAAGACGGTATCACTGCCATCCAGATGGATATTAAGATACACGGTCTTACAAGGCCTATAGTAGAGGGAGCTATCGCCCGCTGCCGTGAGGCCCGCATGTTCATTATGGAGAACTGCATGAAGCCTGCAATAGCAGAACCCAGGAAGACAGTTAACGAATATGCACCCAAGATCGTCCAGATAAAGATAGATCCCGAGAAGATAGGTGATGTAGTGGGACAGCGCGGTAAGACGATCAATGCCATAATCGACGAATGCGGTGTCAAGATAGATATTACCGATGACGGTGCCGTTTCTGTATGCGGAACCGATAAGAACGGTATGGATAAGGCCATTGAGTACATCCAGATGATAGTATCCGAGTTCGAAGAAGGAAAGATATATACCGGTAAGGTAGTAAGCATTAAGGAATTCGGTGCGTTCATCGAGTTTGCTCCCGGCAAGGAGGGAATGGTACACATTTCCAAGATCGCACGTGAGAGGATCAATCATGTTGAAGATGTGCTTACTCTCGGTGATGTAGTTAAGTGCAAGTGCCTGGGTAAGGATAAGATGGGAAGGATCAGCTTCTCAATAAAGGATGCAAAATAGGAATTAAGTATTTAATATTTATTTCAGAGGCATGGGAAGATGATCCCTGTGCCTCTGTTTTATTGTTGATGTTATGTGACCGGGTGTTTGCTTGAATTGTCAGACAATATTTAATAAAATAACACCCATGGCATACAAATCCGTAAAAAAACACTTGACAAATGAAAACCCCTAAAAAACTATATCAACAGACTTATCAACAGGAATGCAAAAAATTAAAACAAAATTTAAGAATGCATTGAATTATGTAAATCAGATCGAAAAATACAGTAAATACCTGTATTTGACTTTTGTTAACAATGTGGATAACTGTAAAAGCGGATGTTTCAAATTTGAAAATTTTTGATATGTGGATAAGTCTGTAAATATATAATTGGTATATGTTATTTATATTCAAATTGTTAATTTGTCTGACTATTTTGCCATGAGGTAAGATGCATGGAAAAAAAGTAGCCGGTATGTTATTATTAAATTTCAGGAATTTACAGGATTGTGCATTTTAGGGAGGAAGCTATGGGAAAGAGGGTTATACTGATCGTTATGGACAGCTTCGGTATAGGAGACGCTCCCGATGCCGAAAGGTTTGGGGATCAGGGCTCCAATACGATGAGATCATGCTATTTCAGTAAGGAGTTCAGGGCCGGCAATTTAAGAAGTCTTGGCTTATTCAATATCGACGGTGTGGATTACGATGATGGCTGCAGTGAGCCGGTGGGAGCTTATGCAAGGCTAAAAGAAGCATCGGCCGGGAAAGATACAACAATAGGACACTGGGAAATAGCCGGTCTGATATCAAAGGAACCTCTTCCTACTTTTCCGGAAGGATTTCCGGAGGAGCTGCTTGATGAAGTAAAGAGGCTTACGGGAAGGGGGATACTGTGCAACAGACCTTACTCGGGAACGAAGGTCATTAATGATTACGGTGACGAACACGTCAGGACAGGGGATCTGATCGTGTATACATCAGCCGATTCCGTGTTCCAGATCGCTGCACACGAGGATGTGGTGCCTCTTGATGAGCTGTATGAGATATGCAGGAAGTGCAGGAATATATTAAAGGGAAAATACGGAGTAGGCCGTGTTATTGCCAGACCCTTTATTGGCAGTGACGGTAATTACACAAGAACAGGCAACAGGCATGACTTTTCCCTTGTGCCGCCGGATAAAACCATGCTCGATCATATTACCGATGCAGGTATGGAAACGCTTGCGGTTGGAAAGATATACGATATCTTTGCAGGCACGGGGATTACGGAACATGTTTATACTACGGGAAATCCGGATGGGATAGAGAAGACTCTTGAATATATGGATAGGGATTTTGAGGGGATACTGTTTGTTAATCTCGTGGATTACGATATGCTCTACGGTCACAGGAGAGATATTGACGGATATGCAAGGGCCGTTGCGTATTTCGATGATAAGCTTCCACAGATCATGGGGAAGATGCGGGATGATGATGTGCTGATGATAACGGCGGATCATGGATGTGACCCTGCTTTCACAAAGACTACGGATCACACAAGGGAATGTGTGCCGTTTCTAATGTATGGCAGGAACGTCAGGCCCGGGAATCTCGGAATAAGGGACACTTTTGCGGATATTGCGGCCACTGTGCTTGACTATCTTGGGATACATGGTGGAAATGCAGGAGGATCATTGCTAAGGCTCCGCCCGCGCGAATGATTGTTTGGATCATGATATCGGCAATACCGGTTATGAATGGTTACAATGGTAAATGAGTAAATGAAGTACATATTTTGTTTACTATGACTTTCCGAATGCAAACAAGGAAAATGCATTCGGAAATCCCGCCTTCTGCGGGACACGTCTCTGCCTTT
>JAEEHY010000001.1 GCA_016281085.1 Lachnospiraceae bacterium | reverse complement strand
TGGTCGATTTGCCAACTCGTCTGGCACCCTCGATCATTAGTGCCTCGCTTCCTTCGCACTTCTTCCATTCCAGAAGCTTTTCATAGATCTTTCGCTTAAAAATCAAGGCAGCATCCTCCTTACAGCTGATTTTGCCTTGATTTTATCACTCTTGTCCAAAAAGCGCAACATGATTTGTTGCTAATCTTTGGTGTATGCGCAGTTTCGCGCAGGTATAATCGTTGGTCTATGCGCACTATACAGATCTTTTAAATCGCGTTAACTTTGAACAGTTACCGTATTGAAATAAAGAGCATATCTGATCCCTGACTCTTTAAATATTGCCTATCCAAATCCGCATATTTAACATGGATTTGGATAGATATTCAGTGTCCTTATAACCTCTTCTGTAGTGCGACGTATATTTGCAGACGCAGTATCTTTCTTCATCGCTTCCTTGACAGACATATTTCCCGGGATTATCGGAAATATTGCATCAATCCCTGCTCTATGGCATTGTTCTGCCCCATCACCTATAGAACCGCAGATAGCAATGACCGGTTTGTCATATTTTTTTGCCAGGCCGGCAATATGTACCGGTGCTTTACCCATCGCAGTCTGACCATCTATTCTGCCTTCACCTGTTATGACAAGATCACATTCTTTGATGTCATTTTCAATGCTTCTTCTTGTTAATAATACATCCGCACCGGGCTGCATAATTCCTCCAAGAAAAGTCATGAGAGCATAACCCATTCCGCCGGCAGCACCGGCTCCATCTGCCATGGGGTCAGAAGCCGGATATTGTTTTCGGACAACTTCCGAGAAGTGTTTCATCCATTTATCCATTTTATATATATCTTCAGGCAGAGCACCTTTCTGAGGAGCAAATACATAACTTGCACCATGTTCTCCAAAAAGAGGATTCTTTACATCACTCGCAATGATGAAACTGCATTTCTTAAGGTCAGGAAGCATATCAGTCTCATTTACGGATGCTGCTTCCGCAAGCCCTTTTGCGCCTGTACTTATAAGCTGTTTTTTGTCATTGAGGATCTTTATTCCAAGCTCATTAAGCATGCCGGTCCCGCAGTCATTTGTTGCGCTGCCTCCGATAGCTATTATGAACTTACGGCATCCACTCTCTACCGCATGTCTGATAAGCTCCCCAACTCCCTTTGTCGTGGTATGCATAGGGTTACGCTCATCCTCAGATAACAGGCACAGTCCTGCCGCCTGAGCCATTTCTATAACAGCGGTTCCGTCTTCCAATATTCCGTACGAAGCCCGGACCATTTGGGTTAAAGGCCCGGATACAGTGGCTTCTATTTTTTGACTGTTGCTGTCAGATGCAAGAAAAGCATCGAGAGTCCCTTCGCCTCCGTCAGCATAAGGATACACTTTTACTTCCGATGAGCCAAGTGCTGCAATTATCCCTTCCTTAACAGCGTTGCCGGCTTCTGTTGAATTTAAACTTCCTTTAAAGGAATCCATTAAAACAAGTATCTCCATAATGTCTTCCACTACCCTCTGAAATCCACCTGCGTTCCAAGCATCTTCTCGGAATCTGTCATAACCCTGGAGGTTGCATTATCGTAAGTATAAGTACGGACCTTGGAAAGAAGCTCATCCATCTCGTCTGCTTCGAAGGTTACATACTCTTTATCATCAGCAGATACGGCTTTTTCTTCTTCCTTATCATCAGCATCCGCCTTTTCCGCTTTTTTATCCCTCGCCTTTTGGATACGTTCTTCGCGCGCTTTCTTTTCTGCCTTCTTTTTATCCTTAATCTTTTGTTCTTTCTTCGCGGCAGCCTTTTTCTCTATACGCTTCTTCCGGAGATCCTGAGATTTCTCAACGGTCGCAAAAAAGCTCTCCTTACCGCTTGCATCCACCGACATTCCGAAGTTCTTAACGCTCGCTCCCGTACTTGCAAGGCTGTTCTTCGCGGCAGCCATCTTACTCTGGGACATGGTAATTATTCCCTCATATTTCTTACGATATGACTCATCCGTTGCCATTCTCTCGAGTTTTTCCTCATCTATCAGCACAACCATTTTGTTGGCATTGCCGTAAGCAGCTGCATTCTGCTGCACCCCGGCCTTCATATCCTTGCTTACCGTGATAAATTCCATGTTATGGAACTTTGACTTCAATTTATCAAGATAATCTGCAGCCTTATCCGACAACTGCACATTACCGATCGTATTTCCGTATTCTGTTTTTCTTGGTATAAGGGAACTGCCTTTGTCGACAGGTGACCAGCCCTTTGTTTCAATCTTTTCCGGGCTGATCTCATTTATTGAACTCGTCCGATCTGTCTCTTTGGACGCTGAAACGCTGCGTTTCACTCCCGTATGATTTGTTTCCCCGGTTCTGTTTGTCTGCTGATATGCAGATATGCCATACATTCCTGCCATATTTTCTACCTCCTTGTAGTTTGTCATAAGGCTACGGATCCCTTATGACGGTTATCTCTGATTTAATCTGCGCTATCATCCCTGATCAGCGCAAATGACACAGTTACATACATCTTATGACTCTCTGAAAAAATTCGCTATTCTATACATATCATCGGCATTATTCATGATAACTTTACATCCTCAGACCGGGAATAATGGAAACTCCAAAAAAATTGTGTTATAATCATATGGATGGGGGAGATAAACAACTTAAAGGAGGTCAATATGAAAATCACATCTTTTAATCCTTTGATAGTAGCAAAGGATACAGAACCCGTTATCAAGCTCTTCGAGGAGCTGGGGTTTGAGAAACGCCATGAAAAACAGGGCATCAGCATAAACAATGTCACCGATGTCCGGATGAGGGATGCAAACGGCTTCCATGTGGACATTACAGAGGGCACCGAAGCTTATACAATGATCCGCATTAATGTTGATAACCTGGAGGAAGCTGTGGAGTTTCTGGAGGCACGCGGATTTCATAAAGCACGGCATGCAGCCGCACATGACACAATCGACACCGGATCTTCCAAGATCAATATCATGGTATCGCCATCCGGATACATTTTATCTGTTTCACAGCATATTGCAGATTAGATATCAGACATTATGTTTCCAAAACTTTTATGACAGATTAATACAGAAAGAGCCTGCAGGTCACATTTATTGCTTTCCTTCAGGCTCTTTTGTTCTAACTGATGTTACTCATCCGACTACCAGTTTTTCAACATCTTCAGCTTATATTTCCCTGACGAAAAACCTGTTCATTGCACCGTGATTCACAAATGAAGGCTTATCTATCTCGGCATATCCGCATCTTTCATATAAATGTATCGCTATATCAAGGTTATCATGAGTCTCAAGATATATACGTCCGTAACCCATTGAAGCGGCTGCCTCCTCGGCCTTTCTCATAAGCTCGTAGCCAAGTCCGAGCCCCTTAACACTGTCATCAAGATACAGCTTCTGCAGCTCGGCACAATCCTCAATATCCGGGAACTCCGCAATCCCCACACCGCCTGCTATCCTTCTATCCTCATCCGTAAGCACATAGTATATCCGTCTGTCGGGCAAAGCATTGTAATAGTCACTCAGATGGTAAAGATTCTCATCATAATACACAGTACCCGGAATATCGAGTCTGTATGCCTTAAGGTTTCTCCTGATAAGCTCCGCCAGTTCAGTGTCATCATCCTGTTCTATGGGCCTTATCCTGAGCCTGTTCTGTTCTATTATGTCCATTTTCTTTTCCATGCTTATTATATCCGGTATTTACTCCATACCGAGGAATTTATAATCCTTATCCTCCACTGCTTTTTTAACTGCCTGCTCATCAGGTTCCCCGTTAAGTTCAAGGACCGCGGTTCCTTTCTCATGAGATGCGGTTGCGCTCTCAACAAAGGGCAGAGCCTCCAATGCCTTCTTAACTGCTGCCTCGCAGTGTGCGCACATCATTCCTTCAATCTTTACTGTTGCTGTCATAGTCTTACTCCTTTCCATATCGGTAATTGCTTTATTGTTTCTGACAGGTTTATCCTTTGATGTATCATGTATATCGAACAGATTGAGCCTCAAGGCGTTCATACACACCGTAAAGCTCGACAGGCTCATGGCCGCCGCAGCTATCATGGGATTCATCTTCCACACAAACAGGCCTGCTGCCAGCGGGATACAGATAATATTATAGAAAAACGCCCAGAAAAGGTTCTCATGTATGTTACGAAGCGTCGCCCTCGATAGCCTTACTGCCGAAGCAACATCCTTAAGCGAACTGTTCATCACCACAATATCGGCACTGTCTATGGCCACATCGGTTCCCGTACCCACAGCTATCCCGACATCCGCTCTCTTAAGTGCCGGAGCATCATTGATCCCGTCTCCGACCATGATGACCCTGCCGCTGTTGCGAAGCTTCCTGACTGCCTCCTCCTTGCCCTTGGGAAGAACGCCTGCTATCACTTCATCAACTCCGGCAGATCCTCCGATAGCATTGGCAGTATTCATATTATCGCCCGTAAGCATTACAACGTGAAGCCCCTGAGCCTTCATTTGTCTTATTGCTTCTGCGGAATCGGGCTTAATGGGATCGGCTACGGCAATAATCCCGACAAGCCTGCCGTCTTCTTCAAAATACAGAGGAGTCCTCCCCTGTCCCGCAAGCTCATCCGCTTCTCTTTTAAGCTCATCGGGTATCTTCACCAGTCCGCCTATATATTTCCCGCTTCCCCCGTGAAGTGTATGTCCGTTCATCACGCCCGTAAGACCGTTCCCGGGCAATGCGTTGAACTCGCCCACATCTGACAATACCGTATTGCGCCTGCCTGCTTCTCTTACTATTGCTTTGGCAAGCGGATGCTCACTCTTTAACTCAAGAGAACCTGCTATTTCTAACAGCTGAGTCTCGGTATAACCTTGTGCGGCCCGTACATCAGTCACCTCAGGTTCACCCAGGGTTATGGTCCCGGTCTTGTCAAGAACAACCGTACCCGCCCTGCCGACGCTTTCAAGCGCTTCACCTGTTTTAAACAGGATACCGTTCCCGGCACCTATACCGTTACCCACCATTACAGCTACAGGGGTCGCAAGTCCCAGTGCACAGGGACACGAAATAACAAGAACCGATATTCCTCTTGCAAGTGCAAAGCTCAACGGCCTTCCGCCAACAATCCATCCTATGATCACAATGACAGCGATAATTATAACCGCAGGCACAAACACTCCCGAAACCTTATCGGCCGTTTTGGCTATAGGCGCCTTCGTTGCGGCAGCATCGGAAACCATGCTTATGATCTGAGCAAGAGATGTATCCCTCCCCACTCTTGTAGCCCTGCACTTCAAAAAGCCCGAGGTATTAATGGTGGCAGCGCTCACAACATCACCCTCTGCCTTATCCACCGGAATGGATTCCCCCGTAAGAGCCGCTTCATTTACCGCACTGTTTCCTTCAATGACAATTCCATCCACGGGAAAGCTCTCGCCGGGCCTTACAGCAAATATATCTCCCGTATGCACTTCATCAACCGGGACCTCAGTCTCTTTGTCATCTCTTATAACCACAGCGGTTTTGGGCGCAAGCTTCATAAGGCTCTTCAAAGCATCGGTCGTCCTGCCCTTGGACATCGCCTCAAGCATCTTACCCACTGTGATAAGCGCCGGGATCATCGCTGCGGATTCAAAGTACAGCTCATTGTGATACAGTTCCATAAGCTCCATGTTATCCGTGCCGCCGGTTATCATTCCGCACATCCTGTAAAATACAAAAACACTCCACACAAAGGATACCGAAGAACCAAGCGCGACCAGAGTGTCCATGTTCGGAGCACCCGCAACCAGTGACCTGAAGCCGCTTGTAAAAAACTTCCTGTTTATGATCATTATTACTGCTGCAAGCAGCATCTGTGTCAGGGTAAGCCCCAAGTGATTGTGGGTAAAATATGAGGGCAGCGGCCATTTCCACATATTAACCCCCATGGTTATATACATCAGCGCAACCAGAAATGCCGCCGACATAAGAAGCCGCCGCTTAAGCTTAGGCGTCTCCTTATCCCTTAAAGCCTCCTCTTCTGCTTCATAACCGTTATTACCCGCAGCCTCCGGGACCAATGCACCTTTGATCCTTGCTCCGTATCCGGCCTTCTCGACCGCATCTATTATATCCGACCGGTCAGCTTCTCCCTCAACACCCATTGAATTGGTAAGAAGACTCACCGATACAGCCGTAACTCCCTGTACTCCCGCAACCGCCTTCTCAACCCTTGCCTGGCAAGCCGCGCAGCTCATTCCGGTAACTATATACTGATCCATAGTCCGCTTTACACTTCCTCCGAATGCAAAATATCAGATACTCATGAGAGTATCTGATACTATGCTATCACCCCAAATGCAGGTTTTCAAATATTTTTTCTACTGCTCCTTCCCGATCTTTATCGCACACACCTTATATTCCGGTATCCTTGCATACTTATCAAGTGCAGCATTTGTCAGGATATTTGCATTTCCGTCCGGGAAATGGAACGGCATCCATGTCTCACCCGGAGATACCTTGTCTCCTACACGCGCCGTTGTCACCAGTGTGCCTCTGCGGGAGGTTGCCCTTACCTTATCACCGTTTGCAATTCCCAGTCTGGCGGCATCCTCATCATTAATCTCTATAAACGAATGACCTTCCTTCTCCATAAGCCCCGGCGTTCTTCCGGTCATTGCCCTTGTGTTGTAATGATACAGTATCCTGCCGGTCATAAGGATGAAAGGATAATCCTCATCCGGAAGCTCCGCGCTTGGAACATACTCAGCGGGATAAAACCAGCCGAGACCCCTTGCGAACTTTCCGACATGCATGATCGGCGTTCCCGGATGCGTCCTGTCAATACAGGGCCACTGCAGTCCACCCTCCCTGTCAAGCCTTCTGTGGGAAAT
>JAEEHY010000003.1 GCA_016281085.1 Lachnospiraceae bacterium | reverse complement strand
TCCGGTAAGGAAGTATGCCGCCTTTGGCGGACCGGAACCGGCGTTTCAAAGGTCCGGCCGGATCTGCTTTAAATAATATTGTTATCTATCAGGAGGAAGGAAAAAATGAATCAATATGTTACAGGCGCGGTTATTAAGGAACTGCGGGAAAAAAACAGGATGACGCAGCTGCAGCTTTCGGAAAAGCTTGGAGTAAGCGACAAGACCGTTTCAAAATGGGAGACGGCCAAGGGGTATCCGGACATTACCCTGCTGGAGCCGATCGCAAAGGTGTTCCGGATTTCAGTGACGGAACTGATCTCCGGCAACCCTGTTCACAATGCCAACATTTCCGCGAATATGCTGCGGTCGAAGTTTTATGTATGCCCGGTCTGCGGAAATGTGATCCACTGTCTGGGAGAGGCGGCCATTCACTGTCACGGGATATCGCTTGCGCCGCTGGACGCGGAGCAGACGGATGAGCGCCACATGGTTTTCATCGAACGTGTGGAGGACGAATATTACGTGCGGATCGATCACAGCATGACCAAGGACCATTACATCTCCTTTGTGGCAGCCGTTTCGCTCGATCACATGCAGATGGTAAAGCTATATCCGGAGGGGAGTGCTGAAGCAAGGTTTAAGATCAGAGGAGTCAGAAGAATATTCTTTTATTGCAACCGTGATGGTCTGTTTTCGATTGATCCGGTAAAGGGTATCGATGACAAGGAAAGCGGATATGATAATTCCCAGGAACGAAGGGAACTGGAAAAGGCAGCGGATATGCTGTTTGGATAGGGGAGCAGCCAGTTATTAGACAATACAACCGCTAAAGTGAGCTGCTTTACGAGGGCATATCACTTTAAGAACAATAAAACTCATATTTTCGCAGATAGTATGGCGGCAGGACTTAAGGTAGATATGAATTACCAACTCCCATAAGCGTATGGAAGTGGTGTCTTTACAAAGCCGTGGCACTTACGCTTTTCAGACCCATGCAGGCTGCCCGTGCACTTGTGGGCTGTTCACACAGCCCCTATCCGTTTTGCCGGATTACGTTTTAAGTACATGTCGTGGAACCGGATAACATCAACATTTTTGAAGCATGACATGTCCTCAGTGTTTTTGAAAGCATCAGGGAATGCCTTTCTCAGGATATTGCCTGCAGCATTTATGTCCGCATTTATGAAAATCCCGTTTCCTGCGCGGTACAGGCCTCTTGATATACGTTTCCCCGAGAATGATGCCTTATCATCATCTTTACCGCATGTTGGGATATAGTCCATATCCATAAGGCTGGCTTTTGAGGTATAGCTTTCCTCTCGCTCGACGTAAATGATCCCATTACGCTCACAAAGATACCTGAGCATACTACGGAAAGTGTATAAAGGCACCTGCACAAAGTTCTGGTTGTTCTTTTTCCCCATCCCGGCGCCCTGTTTCTGCATTTTGTTGACGCCGACAACGAGAGTGCCGCATTGTTCCTTAATGAGCCACTTAACTATGTCAGCGCATATTTTGTGGAAGAAGTCATTAAGGAAGCAGTCACGATATCTTGAAAGCTGCTTCATTCTTTTTGACGGTACAGGATGATATGTTTCGGGATCATGCCCCGCCATCCGGATGGACCTTAAATGCGCCATCTTCTTGTTGAACCATTGGTTGCAGGCTTTTATAGCACCACCCTTGTAAATGCGTCCGGCAGAACCGGAATTACTTACCACGGCTGCAGTGTTATCAAGCCCTGTGTCAATGGCTGCAATGTATGGCATGTCAGAAACAGGTGTCCTGGCATCGTTCTCGTATGTCAGCATGAGCATATATTCCCCATAATAAGGGATGCACTGTACCTCTTTGAGCTTTACCGCCTTTAGCGCAGCATCAAGGGTCACGGTATGTTTTGTCAGAGGGAGTTTTAACCATGTGTTTCCATCGTCATGGTAGATAACGGCATCCTGGTTTGTATAGGTCACCTTGTACTCGTCCTTCTTGGAGTATTTAGGCATTCTTGGCTTTCCTGTAAACATCTCCGGCGTAGCCTTATACTCTTTCAGTGCCTTAAGCCATCCGATAAAGCTTTCATGGACATCGGAAAGAACGGCCTGAGCAGACTGCATCGGAAGCCCGGCAAAAAAATCAGGGTTGCTGTTAGCCCGCATGAGTCTTTCCATGAACCCGTAGGAGATCACGCTTTTAGGGCGTCCTGTATGATACCTTTTTATGGTATTTTCGACTTCCGCAAGGACTTCAAGTTCATTGTCCGTAAGGTTGTCCTTCCCGTGGGCGGTGAAGTTCTGGCGCATGCGGAACAGAGCCGCATTCTTTAAGTTTTTGGACAGCATACAGTGTCTGTGGAAATAATCCCACAGTTCCCTGTCACGGTATCTTGTTATGAGTACTTTGCTCACTCCATACATGGCTGTAATCCTTGTAAGAATAGTAATCATCTGATATAATTATACTATAAGACATGATGGATGTAAAGGATATAGCAAACAAATGTACGAAAAAAAACAAGGACAACCCTATTATACGAACAGGCATAGCTGCTATTTGTTACAGTACCACCTTGTTCTGGTGACAAAATACAGGCATCCGGTGATCGACGGAGTAGTAAAAACATGCCTGTATTCAAAAATAAGGGGCATATTCAATAAACGCGGGCTCAACATCCTTGAGCTCAATGGGGAACCAGACCATGTGCATATATTGTTTGAGGCGGATCCGTTCACCTGCCCCGGCGAACTTGTAAATGTCCTTAAGACCCAGACATCAAAATTTGTACGTCAGGCTTATGGTGACACCCTGCTCAAAAAATGGTATTGGAAACCGTACTTTTGGTCAGAAAGCTATTTCATAACTACGGTAAGCGAAAATTCACTGGCTAATGTACAGGAGTATATCAAGAACCAAGGCACAAAAGAGCATTCACCCACACCTAAGCAAGCATAGATGTGGTACTCTGCTTAACTTGATAGATAAGTCGGAAGAACCGTCCCTGTGGCTTCCTGTGGCTTTCCTGCAACGGCTTATTTTGATATATATTTAATAAAAGTTTAGGGTAACTTTCAGAACAGGATGAAGAGGAAAATAACAGATGTATAAGAATGTTATGTTTGATCTTGATGGAACGGTTACGGATTCAGGAAGGGCGATAATGTCATCTGTTGAGTATGCCCTTTTACAATTCGGGATAACTGATC
>JAEEHY010000305.1 GCA_016281085.1 Lachnospiraceae bacterium | reverse complement strand
GCGCCGATCAGGATCTGTAATTCAAGTGCCCAAGCCGGTGTATATTCCGGTTTCCTCTGCTGATAGTCGTGGACTGCATCAAGCCCGAATTAGGGATAAGAGCGCTCCGCGCTCTTTCTATTCAAGGGCTGAGGCGCCAGCCTCAGGCTTCCGAGTGGTGGAGATAGACCATACCAAAATCCCTCTAAAATAGTTAGATATAGCTACACTTTTGCTCATTATAAAATGCGAGGATTGCGCTTAATTGCTGGCTTTCCTCGCATTTGGACTGTCAAAGATGGGTTTTTAGCAATTTTGACTATTCGTTTTTTATAATTGATCTTTTTTATTATTTTTTTTCGTCAATTTCCACAATAACCCCCTGCCAGCCCCTAAGATGCAGCATATCCTTTTCCGTACTGAATTCATCCATCGTATTCAGCAGTATCCCGAAACCGGAAGCAATCCGAACAACCTCCTCCTCTTCCTTAAGATTTGCAAGTACAAGCAGATCCTTCTCCCCCCTCCGATGATAGGCAAAAAGCCCCTCCCTGTCTTCATATTCAGGGATAAAATCACCGTAGGCAAAGGTATTTATGTATTCTTTTGCCTTCCGAAGTCCGGACATCCTTCTGTAGAAGTTAAGAAGAGAGTCACTGCGCCCTTCCTGCTCGCCCGCATTGATCACCTTGTATCCCGGATTCACCGGAAACCACGGCTCTCCTGTTGTGAAGCCGGCATTATCCGTGTCATCCCACTGCATGGGAGTTCTGGTATTGTCTCTGGATAACCCGGCGGCTGTTTCAAGCGCCCTCTCTTCGTCAAGCCCGGCTTCAAGGGAAACCCGGTATTCATCTATCGAAGTCACATCGTCAAATTCATCTGCCGATTTAAACGGATAGTTCTCCATACCTATTTCCTGTCCCTGATAGATAAACGGTATTCCTCTGAGCATGAAATAGGCAAGCGCCAGACACTTCTTCCCATCCTCACTCCTGCCGCTGTCCGGAAGATAACGGTTTGCGGCACGGGGCCTGTCATGATTTTCGATAACATTGGAAAAATACCCAATTCCGGCGATACGCTGCTGAGCCTCTGTGACGCATTTCTTATAATCCTCTATCGTGACCGGATCCCATGAATACCACCCAAGCTTCTTCTGTCCAAGTGAAATATGTGAAAAATCAAACATAGAAGAAAAATATCCGTTTTCACCTATCATGGCCTCGGTTTCATTCTCCTGCGCGTTGAATACCTCTCCAATAGTAAGAGCATGTCGCGGAACGAAAACCCTGTCCCTCATCTCTCCAAGGAAGACGCTCAAGCCCTCCGCAATTTCTTTGCTCCTTCCGATATAGCACAGACCGTCTTCTCTGTCCGCAGGTCTGTTTATAAAGGGAAGCTCCTTTTTTATATAAGTCACAGCATCTATTCTGAAGCCTGCGATCCCCCTGTCCATCCACCACGAAGCAATACTGTATACACTTTCCCTTACCTCGGGATTCTCCCAGTTAAGATCCGGCTGCTTCTTATGAAAGGTGTGCAGATATAATTTACCGGGATTACCCGGCAGCGGCTCCCATACGGAACCTCCGAATACCGATCTTTGATTCGTAGGCAGCTCACCTGATATCCTCCTGTCTTCTATGTAGAAATACCTGCCGTAACGCCCATCGGGATCCTCACATGCTTTTTTGAACCATTCATGCTCATCCGAACAATGATTGACAACCAGATCCATAAGAATGCTTATCTTCCTATTGGCTGCCTCTGCAATAAGCTCGTCCATATCCGAAAGAGTTCCGTAGCGCGGATCTATATTGTAATAATCCGAAATATCATATCCCTGATCTGCCCACGGGGAAGGATAACAAGGCGAAAGCCACAGGATATCCACACCCAGGCTTTTTAAATAATCCAGCTTAAGTATGACTCCCCTTATGTCCCCTATTCCGTCACCGTTTGAATCATAAAAGCTTTTCAAATATATCTGATAGGCTATCTTACCATACCACCATTGCTTATTTTGTTTCTCTGAAAGTGTTTTGTTTATCATTCAGGCTCCCTGTATATTGATGCCGTAAACGTATCGGTATAAGTCTATATCTGCATTATCAGTGTATTTACCTCTGCGTCACTGTAGTAATCGATTTTACTTGCGAGTCTTGCCGTAAGCCTTATGCCGATGTTCTGTTCCGGAGATTCGGGGTGGAACAGATCCATACGCTTTCTTGGATCAAATTCGGGACAATTATCCCGGATACGGATCGTCAGCTCATCCCGGACGACTACCCTTACATCTATATATACATGCTTTCCGGGTTTCGATCCGTGCTGAAGTATATTCTTCGCCATTTCTTCTATACACAGCCCGGCAAAGAATGCATTCCGCGGACTTATATTCCTTTCCTTGCAGAAAGCAACTGCAGACGCGGAAACATCGATCAGATCATCTATGCTTTTTACGGAATATTCCTTGTACTCATCGGGTGAGGCTCCAAATCTGTCGGAAAGTCTCAAAAGCACGGCCGGCTGAGAACTTATCCTTTTTTTAATGATCCATGCGGCCGCTACAATGATCATAACACACATTATGTCAACCCATGTATTGGACAGCCATGCGGCATCTGTACCAAAAAACGGCACTGTAACCGCAATCATCAATCCGATCATGGATGTTTCAGCCGCAGACATAATGTTGACAAGTCTCATATTTCCCTGTGCATGATAGGAATTGAGCAGACAGCTCATGAAAATGTTTACGGGGTAGAACAGAAATCCAAGAAGGAACATTCTTCTTCCCATTTCCCAGGCATCGCTGCCCGGCTCGAAAAAAAGATTGGACAGAGGTGTTGCACAGAGCATTATCACAGCCACGATAGTAATAAAACATGCCTCACCTATCCGGAACGCTATCCTGTATAATTCGATAAAACTCTCTCTGTCACTTTCACCGTAATACAATCCGGCAAGCGATAAAAATGCCGTTCCGAAGCCTCCCGAAACAATTCCGAGAATACAGCATACAGAGCTTAAAACACTTGCAACCGCAACTCCGGCTGCTCCGGTATGTGTAGACAGTGTATAGTTTACCATTGAATTTTTAACAATGAGTCCCATTGTGAACATCAGGGAAGGAACTCCGAGCTTTGCAGCCTGCATTACAGGCTTCCACTTCGGACTAAGCTTTGTAAAATGAAGTGTCCTGTCCTTTCTGCAATATCCCGGAAGCAATACCGCAAGCGCCATAACGCTGCTTAATGTTGACGCCAGACCGATACCGAAGGTACCCATGCCCGCCAGCAGCTGGTCTGCAACCGCGTTCACCACGGCCATGACTATCGCACTTACGTAAGAGCGGCGCATGTCATTGTTAAAAGCTACAAGTGCCATAAGCATCGCACAAAGGGCCTGCGCAGGTATTCCCGGAAGATATCCCAGAATATATCCGCTGAGCATATTATGCACTTCCCCTTCCGCACCAAGCATGGCTGAAAGATTATCCCTGAAAACAATACCGGCTATGGCAAATGCCGAAGACAGGATTCCAAGATAAATAAAAACGCTAATGAAGAGTGAATTGACCTGATCCTTTTTTCCGCCGCCGATGAAATTACCGCAGAGGACCTGGGCCCCGAGTATGATCATGTTATACAGACCGACTGCGGTTGCCACAGGCGAGAAATATCCCACCGCTGCCAGCGCATCCGTTCCCAAAACCCGGCTGATGATTATATTGTCTATAAAACTGCACAGGTTCGACGCCATCATGACAAACATGTTGACGATCATCATTCTGATAAATGCGCTGCGGATAAGCTCCCTGTTTGATTCCATGAGTTACTTCCTCTTTTATATTTTTCCTGTCACAATCCTTAAAATTCATCCTGCAAACAGAATTAAATAAGGTGATTTTATTGTAACACTCTTTACTGTTTCCAAACAATACCCGATTATTTTCCGTACTGTTCTTCTTCCCTGCGACAAACATTCCCGCAATTACACCGGAGTCCTTTGCTATGGAAAAAAAGAAGGGCGTGACTCCGAAACTTAGGCCCGGATCCGATGCCCTTCTTTCATTATTTTACAGAACGGTTCATCTTAACCAAT
>JAEEHY010000304.1 GCA_016281085.1 Lachnospiraceae bacterium | reverse complement strand
TCGACCGGCTTGCCTTCGTTGTACAGCTCCACCATGGCCGCAAACAGTTCGCCGTACTGATCATGATAAAAATCATCCTTATTCAGCATTTCGGATGCCACAACTATGGCATCCTTATCCATTAACATACTTCCTATGACCGACTGTTCAGCCTCTTTGTCATTGGGCAGTAATCTCTTTACAACCGCATCACTCATCGGATGGCTCCTTTAACACTCAAACAAATACATTAGGCCTCTTCAACCTTAACCTTAAGTGTTCCCGTTACCTTGGGATGCAGCTTCACCTTAACCTCATAGGTTCCCAGGCTCTTTATCGGATCTTCGATCACTATCTTCTTCTTGTCTATGTCAAGACCGTGCTGCTTTTCTGCTTCCTCGGCAATTTCCTTGCTTGACACGGAGCCGAATGTCTTACCGCCTTCACCGGCCTTAAGCTTAACTACCACGGTTTTCTGTTCAAGCACTTCCGCGAGTGCCTTCGCATCTGCAAGGTTCTGAGCTGCCACCTTCTCATCATTCGCCTTCTTAAGCTTCAGATCGTTAAGGTTCTTTCCGGTAGCCTCCACTCCCTTTTTCTTGGATATAAGGAAATTCCTTGCATATCCGTCACTGACATCCACCACATCACCCTTCTTACCAAGGGACTTTACATCTTCCAACAGTATTACCTTCATTTATATAGCACCTTCCTTTTGCATATTTTCGAGTGTCTCCATAAGGAGATTCCTTGCATCTGCAAGACTTACATTCTCAAGCTGCGCTCCGGCAACATTCAAGTGTCCGCCTCCTCCAAGACGCTCCATCACAAGCTGCACATTCAGTTCATCTATGGATCTTGCGGAAATATATATCGTATTCTGATAATCGGTGAGTACAAATGATGCCTTGACTCCGTTTATGTTGAGCAGCTCATTGGCCGCCTGTGCGCCGATAACGGTAGGATCGTCAACACCGTCCCCGTCAAACAGTGATATAGCATAAACATCATTGAATACCTCGAAGTTACGTACCGCATCCGTCCTTGCCCTGTATGCATCCATATCTGTTCTGAACAGCTTGCGTACACGGGTCACATCCGCACCGTTCCTTCTGAGATAAGCAGCTGCCTCAAAGGTTCTTACACCCGTTTTATTCATGAAGTTGTTCGTATCAACCATCATACCTGAATACAGGCAGTCCGCCTCTATAGGCTTGAGCTTGATATTATCTCCGATATACTGGAGAATCTCCGCTACCATTTCGGAAGCCGACGAAGCATAAGGTTCAATATACGATAGTGTAGCGTTATCTATCCTCTCACTTCCCTGCCTGTGATGGTCGAGTACGACAATTGTCTTACATCTGGTTATAAGATCCTCACATTCGGTACGGCTCGGACGGTTTACATCAACGACCACAAGCGCGGTATGCTGGTCTGCCGCCTCCATGGCCTGTATACTGTTAAGTATGAGAGTATCATCATAATCACCCGACTTGATCATACTTTCATACAGAGGACGTATTGAGGTCGTTACCTCATTTACTACTATATGTACCTTCTTACCGAATGATTTCGCCGCCCTGTACACTCCGACTGCCGAACCGAAGGCATCAACATCGGGAATCTTGTGGCCCATGACTATCACCTTGTCGGCACTCTCTATGATCTCACGGAGAGCATGTGCCTTGACACGCGCCTTAACACGTGTATTCTTCTCGGACATAAGGCTCTTGCCGCCGTAGTAGGTGATGGATTCCGGTGTCTTGACAACCGCCTGATCTCCACCGCGTCCCAGGGCAAGGTCAATACAGGTTCTTGCGAACTCATAATCCTTAAGATAGGAACCGGCCTCCATTCCGACACCGATACTGAGTGTCAGGGACATCTCGTTACCGATGTTTACCGTCTTAACATCCTCAAGAAGCTCAAACCTGTTTTCACACAGGCTCTTAAGATGCTTCTTCTTAAGAAGTACAAGGTATTTATCCTTCTCAAGCTTCTTAACTAGTCCGTCATAGGCTGACATATACTTGTTTATCTTCCTGTCAATAAGGGCAACCAGCAATGAACGTCTTACCTCCTCAATACTTGACAGCGCTTCATCAAAGTTATCGATATAAATAAGAGCCACGGCCAGCTTCTGCTCATCTATCTGCACCTGAAGCTCATTTATCTTGGTTTCGTCAAACATAAACAGCGCAATTATATAGCTGTTTTTATCAAGAGTCTCTATTATATCCGAATCTGCCAGTATAGACAGCATCGATACCTTCTTCATGCTCACCCGGTAATCACATTCCTCATGAGTTATCATGATCTCGGTTTCATTCTCTATTTCCGGAAGCTTGTTCTTCGTGATCGAAGGAATGACTGCTGATATCATCCGCCTGCTGTTCCGCTTAACCTTTAGAGTCTCCTCAAAGCTTTCATTGGTCCACACTATCCTTCCGCTCTCGTCAAGCAGGGCATAAGGTATCTCCAGCTCCCTGAGCAGCTGTCTCTGAACCTGTCCGTATCTTGTTGCAAAGCTTATGAATTCGTTAAGGATAAGACTTCGATTCTTGAAATAAAGAAATAATGCCGTGCCTATATAAATAACCACAAAGACGGTCGTTAAGAAACCCGCCCTGCGGTCAACAAAGTACATCAATATGTTAAATATGATCAATAATATGGAAAACAGCAGGGGCCACAGTACATACACCCGAACCTGACCCTTTAAGCCCACATTCCGACTCATTACGGTTCCTCAAACAGAAATAAATTCTCTAAAAAAAGATAACATCCTAAGTATATATTTTACCATAAAGCGTGGGACACTAACAACCACAAGCAGTTGTGGTCTGAGGAATGCCGGGCACAAATTGTGTTTAACTTAAACGTTTCTTCAGAAGTTCATACTCATCCTTCAGCTCAATATAGGTGTCGACATCACCGTTACCCGAATCCGGATGATAGATAAGGCACAGCTTCTTATACCTTAAGGAAAGCTCGTCAAGCGATGTACAGCCCTTGAAGTATATAGTCTCAATACCTGCTACAGTGGAAGAAGTATTGTCATTGCCGGATTTACCGCCTGTATGGCTGCCGTCCGCGCTCTTACCGCTGCCGGATCTGCTGCCTGTACGGCTTTTGCCACTGCCTTCCTTACCACTTCCCGACGAATCTCCTCGGGACTTTCCGGCGCTTTCATCATAGGAATCTGTGTCCTTCTTCTTTCTGTCACCTGTATATGTCTTCGCATTACGTTCGCGGCGCCTCTTCTCCTGACGCTTTCTCTCTTCCTCACGGCGTCTCTTCTCTTCCTCAACCGCCTTCTCATATTCCCTCTTTATTTCTTCATCCAGATCGTCCTGACGTTCTTTCTTCCTGGCCTCCTCAGCCTCTCGTTCCTTCCTTTCTCTTTCCTCACGTTCCCTCTTACGTCTTGCCTGCTGTGCCCTTGAACGCCTGCTCTGCTGGGATTCGTTCATCCTGTCCTCTTCCTCCCTGAGCTTACGCACATGAATTGTATTCTTAAGCATCTCTATATCATTGGCAAGAAGGCTGATCTTCGTCTCATACTCGAGCTGTGGCTTCGCTCCAACCCTGTAGTAATCGTAATATATCTCATCAAATTCCTTACTTATCCTGTCCAGTATCTCCATTTCATTGTCATCAAGGTCTTCCTTGGCTGCAATGAGGGTGATCTCCTTCCTGTATTCATCAAGCTCAGTACGGATCTCATCATCCGCCTCCTCACTGCTGCTGTAATCCGGCACTATCTTCTTCCTCAGCTCATCTATCAGGCCTGAGAACGTATCTCCCGACTTATCCAGAGCATCCTCGAACTGTGCCTTTAATTCCCTGCCGTAATTGACCGTCCTCTTTACTATATGCTGCCAGTCGTTATCAACATTAATGCTCTCCCTGTTTCCGTGCACATAGGCAGGCCTGGGTGGCTCCAAACGTTTATATGCCACATACGAACACATGAAAAATGCAAAGCTTGCAACATATATCATTATATACAATGCCGAATTGCCGCCTATCACCATGCCTTCCACCACTGTAAACATGCAGGCATAGAAAAACGCGTTCACAACCACGACAAAGATATTTCTTGATCGTGAACGTTTGGTCACAGAGGCCTCGGCCATCATATACTTATAACCCATGCACAGAAGACATATTATCGCCGATACCCATCCCTTATCAAAGCGCACTATTATGGTAAGAGACAGACCGAAGATAAATCCAAGTGTCACATACAGCATGGTTCTTATGGATGGATTGTTGTTTGCAACATTAAGGATCACTTCATACAGAACAAATGCGGCAACCACAAGAAAGACTGTCTTTACAGGGCTCATGGAAAACGCCCTTGACAGTCCGATCGCAGTCACGAAGACCATAATTATTGAAATAATGTTATCTATTTTTTTCATATATCTACACTAACAGTGTACCGGTACAAAAGTCAAGGATTTTAGACTCTTGACTCTGTCTTTTCGGTTCATTACAATACATATTATGAATACAGATTATACATTTGATAAACAATATAATATTGATGTTTCGGAAAAACTCCTGGAATTTATCGATGCATCACCATCATGCTATCACGCCGTTGTGGGTATAAAGGACATGCTGCCGGATTATACGGAGCTTAGAGAGGCTGAAGAATGGACTCTAAGACCGGGGCAGGGCTATTATGTTGTCAGGAATTCTTCATCAATTATTGCTTTTCGTATACCCGACGGTATTCCGATCACAACAGATAACACAGATATGCCTGCCTTCCTTATCAGTGCGGCACACAGTGATTCTCCTGCCTTCAAGCTGAAGCCCGACTGCGAAATGGACGTTGAGAAACATTATACCCGGCTTAACGTCGAGAAATACGGCGGTATGATCATGTCCTCATGGTTCGACCGTCCCTTATCGGTGGCAGGAAGAGTTTTTACAGACGAAAACGGCTCCATTACCGAACATCTTATCAACATCGACAGGAATCTGCTCATAATCCCTTCCGTTGCCATACATATGAACCGCGATATCAATGACGGATATAAATACAATGCACAGAAGGATATGCTGCCTCTTTTTGCGGCCTTCGTACCCGAAACCGGTAAAAACGGGACAAACTGGGAAGATATTTCCGGTTCCGCAATAAATGACAGGGAAACCGGGAAAGCATCACACGAAGGCGTGCTTATTGATATTATCGCCCGGGAAGCCGGTGTTGCGGCGGATTCGATCCTTGGCTCCGACCTGTTCCTCTACCCGCGAGTCAGGGGAACCTTCCTCGGAAGTAACAGCGAACTCATCGCAAGCAGGGCACTTGATGACCTGCAGTGCGCATTCTCACTTATTCAGGGATTTGTAAGTTCGGATCCCCATACGGAAGGCAGTGAAATAAATGATCATGCTTCTATCGGTACGGATACAGAGGGAAAATTCATTCCGACAAAAAACAAGGCAGGATTTAACATTCCCGTGTGTGCGATTTTTGACAATGAAGAGACCGGAAGCCTCTCAAAGCAGGGGGCCGATTCCACCTTCCTCTATGACACTTTATTAAGGATAGGCAGCTGTCTGGGATATGATGATATAAGGTTCAGGCGCATG
>JAEEHY010000303.1 GCA_016281085.1 Lachnospiraceae bacterium | reverse complement strand
TATCAGCGCTTGTTTTGAGTATTATCTGCGACACAGAAGATATAAATACCGAAAACACATATATAAAAACATGTAAAATGCTCATTTATCCTTACCCGTTCTTTTAACAGAGTCACTCACCTTTACCGGTCTTAAGACATCCTCGCCTTATGTTTATCAGCAGTACTGTCTCCCGGCGAAATGTCTTCGTCCGAGCTTACCACAATATACACACCGACGATGATGATCAGGGCTCCGGCTATCTTGGTGACCGTTATTTCTTCCCTGAATATCATCATACCGTAAACGATGCCCCATATCACGGTCACTGCTTTGTTGGCATATGCCGTAACTATCGGCATCTTTTTTATTATCTGCTGCCAGGCAATCGCATAAACAAACAGCAGAAACAGAATGGCACAATAATACAATATCCATTTGAACGACAGCGTATCCTCCTGTGCCGCCAGCTTGCTGAATACCGCAGATACGGAAAAAAGAGCAAGGATTATATGCAAAAGAATAAAATACTTAATATTCTTCATATTCAGCTTCCTGCTTTACATGTTATGATCCAGGGTGCAGGCTGCTGTTCGTAATTGTGCCTGCTGTTAACCTTGGATACTGATATCTGTATGATATCGGGATCGGAAGTACAGAATTTCTTGCAGTATTCAAACATTGAAGCAGCAAGGACAAAATCAAGCGTATAAATAACGAACTCCATCTGAGGATTAAGCTTAAGCATTGTTTCTATTTCCTGTTCCATGCTTGCCGAAGCAACAAGCATAGTTACATCCGGAACAGGAAGCCCCTTCATGGTTTCATCATCAACATGATCAATTATGGTAACGTTGTTGATACCGAACTGTTCCATATTCTCTTCGAGGGCTTTTCTGTCATTTCCATTGTATTCAACAGCAATTATCGAGCCCTCACCATCAAGGATCGCAGCCTCAACAACAATGGATTCGGCAGATATCGCACAGATATTCTTACCCTCTTCTATGTGCATCTTTGAAAGGATCACAGAACGTATCTCTTCGCCGACATATTTCACAGTACCCTTGGCAAGTGTACTGTTGTCAATACCGAACTTATATGTTGATCTTGCCTTGGGATTGAGCACGAGCATACCGGCCGATGCATTGATACCACGGTCTATCATCTCCGAAACAAGGTTCTCCTTTATCGGTCCTACAGGATCGGAGCCTTCGTTGTATATTACCTTACAGTCACCCAGCCCGGCGTTATACATTCTGTAAAATATGTCATCAAGTCCTGCCTCGGTAAACACAAGGACACATCTGTGCACCTCACATGCGGGTATCAGGTTCTTATTCTTTTTTGTGATATCAAGGATCTTGACATGCTCCAGATCAACATCCGTATGATCCGAAAAATACTGCAGCCATTCTATGATACTTCCGTTGTTAAATAAAACATCTCCCATATTTAAGTCTCCTTTACACATAATCTTTATCAGGGCTGTTTGCCGATATACGCAAGTATTCCTCCGTCCACATACAGAATGTGTCCGTTAACGAAATCACTGGCACTGCTTGCAAGGAACACTGCCGGACCAGCAAGATCATCGGCATCCCCCCATCTTGCTGCGGGAGTCTTGGCAATGATAAAGCTGTCAAACGGATGTCTCGAACCGTCGCTCTGTCTCTCCCTTAACGGTGCAGTCTGTTCCGTGGCAATATAACCGGGCCCGATACCGTTGCACTGGATATTGTATTCACCGTATTCGGAAGCAATATTCTTTGTGAGCATCTTAAGACCGCCCTTTGCAGCTGCATAAGCGGAAACAGTTTCTCTTCCGAGTTCCGACATCATGGAGCAGATGTTTATTATTTTTCCGCCTCCTCGCTCTATCATTGAAGGTATTACAGCCTTGCTTACAATAAACGGTCCGGTAAGATCGACATCTATGACCCTCCTGAAATCCGCTGCTTCCATTTCAGTCATTGGAATACGTTTGATCATTCCGGCATTGTTTACAAGAATATCTACAGGTCCTACCTTTTCACACACCTCAGCATAGAAGCTCTTCACCTCATCCTCATCAGTAACATCACACACCTTACCGAAAGCCTCTATCCCGTCGGCCCTGTACGCTTCAAATCCTCTGTCGAGAGTTTCCTGTCTGCTGCAGTTAAACACTATCTTTGCTCCTGCCTGCGCATAAGCTTTGGCTATCGCATAACCTATACCGTATGCAGCTCCCGTAACCCAGGCAACCTTTCCTTCAAGAGAAAACATATCCTTCATAACAATACCTCTCCTTTCCGTGCTCTTATAAATGTGATCATATATCTACACTTCAATTCATTTACTTAATGGTAACTGTTCATAACAGCTCACTTGGCTTAAGATTGTCCATATCATCAAATTCCTGGTTTTCACCGCCCATAGCCCATATAAAGGTGTAATTCGTAGTTCCGGCTCCCGAATGTATCGACCATGAAGGTGATATGACAGCCTCCTCGTTCTTCATAACGATATGTCTTGTTTCCCCCGGCTCACCCATGAAATGGAATACAACCTGATCATCGGGAATTTCGAAATAAGTATATATCTCCATTCTTCTCTCATGTGTATGCGCGGGCATTGTATTCCAGACGCTTCCCGGCTCAAGCACCGTCATGCCCATACTGAGCTGACAGGTCTTAAGCACACTCGGATGTATGAACTGATTAATGGTACGTTTGTTGCTGTCTTCAGCTCTTCCTATCGGTTTCTTGACCGCATCTTTAAAGGTGAGCAGCCTGGTTTCATATGATGTATGTGCAGGTGCGCTCACCATATAGAATTTCGCAGGCTTATCGGCATCTGCCGAAGAGAAAACGACCTCCTTAACGCCCTTTGTGATATACAGGCAATCCTTATAACCCATCTTATATATTGTACCGTCTGCCTTTATCTCCCCGTCTCCGCCTATGTTGAATATTCCGATCTCTCTTCTTTCCAGAATATACTGAGTTCCGAAGCATCCGTACACATCAATCCCGTCATCAAGGGACACCTCTCTTGTTACAGGCATGCACCCGAAAGTAACCATACGGTCAACATGCGAATATACAGCAACAAGCTCATCCTTCCTATACAGATCCGTGATCAGAAATTCATTACGAAGCTCCTTTGTCGTATATCTTTTTACATCCTTTTGATTTGCCGAATATCTGATATCCATTTATTCATCTCCTTATATTTGGTCTTCCGGTTCTTTCTTCACTGAGGCAGTCAAACATCATTCAGACGTTCTGTTTCCGGTAAGTTTTATTATAACACTATCAGTATAGCATATATTATACCTCTCGTGCCATCATATATTATTAACCACCGATCACTGACATAGTCAGCTTTTCGGTGATTTCTTCCGTATTGGTGAAAGAATGTGCATCAGGTTTTAAAAGTATACATTCTTCAAGTCCCTTTGTAAGTCTTTTCTCCATTTCACCCGCGGATGCTTCTTCTCTGAGTATTTTCTTCACATCGACTCCCTTGTCAAAGCACAGACAGCTTTTAAGATAACCTCTTGACGTCAGCCTGATCCGGTTACAGGAATCACAGAATTTCCCATGTATGGCACTGATAAAGCCTATCCTTCCCAAATGCCCGGGGATCCTGTAATACACGGCAGGTCCGTTCCCGTGACTATCATCCCTTTCCATTCCTTCATAACTCTCACCAAGCATCCTGATAAGCTGATCATGAGGTATACCCTTATAATTCTTACCGAAACCGATCGGCATCAGTTCAATAAAACGGACATCAACAGGTTTCTTTTCTGCAAGAGATACAAGAGCGCTTATGTCATCTGTCCGCCGGCCTCCAAAATATGTATCCCAGTCAACGGACACAGCATTTATCTTTACCGGTATTTCATTATCAAGTGCAGCCTCAAGTCCCTTAAGAACTGTCCCAAGCCTGTCATATCCCGTAATACGTCTGTATCTTTCACGATCAAGTGTGTCAAGGCTGATATTTATACTGTCTATACCGGCACTTTTAAGATCATCAAGCATCTCATCAAGCAGTAATCCGTTGGTTGTAAGTGTCACCTGTTCAATACCCTGAATATCTTTAAGCAGCCGTATGAGATGACATACATTTCTCCTGATAAGAGGTTCTCCGCCTGTTATTTTGATCTTGGATATTCCAAGCTTTGAAGCACATTGCGCCACTTCCGCTATTTCCTCCAATGTCAGAATATCCTTCATGGGAACAGTCTCAATGCCTTCCGGCATACAATACATACATCTCAGATTACATCTGTCAGTGATCGATATTCGCAAATAGTCTATTTCTCTTCCAAATCTGTCTTTCATTTAGTCTGTGCTCTTCCGTATAACGTTTCAGTGGATCAGAAAACCCCAATAATCCTCCAACAATATTAAAAGAAATTATATCACAATTATGCACAATATTCACTTTTTATTGCATACCTCCTTAGCTGTCCGAAAAGCATTTGATGGTTTGAACTGTACAGAACACTCTGATCTGTTATATAATATTTCTGTTCAGAACAACACATATACCTGATATTGTTTAGTACACAGACATGAAAAAGACTTATATCATCTTTGTAAATGTGATAATCATGATCACCATACTGATCTTCGTCGTTCTTTACTCGGGATATGAAAACAGGGTTTCATACCAAAGACAGGTGGAAAACTTCGAAAACACAACAGTTACCATGGAGCAGGTTACCGGTAATTATCTGGAAGGCGAGCAGAGGATCTGTGATGTATGGGCAAAGTATATTAACAACAGTAACATGACCATGGATGAGGCAACCGATTATATACGTTCCTCACATGTACTTGACAATACTTCCGCACATCTTATCTCCACCGATACTCTTACCGGACTTTCAACGCGTCCCAAACAGGGCATGACGGATGACTTCGCTGTTTC
>JAEEHY010000302.1 GCA_016281085.1 Lachnospiraceae bacterium | reverse complement strand
CATCCTACATGCTCTTCCTTTCCGCTATCTCGGCCATCTTGGCATCATTAAGCCTGGTATCTCCGTGCACCCTGCTGTATGACAGGTAACCGTTCATACGCTCGATCTTTGTCAGATTCTTGCTTCCGCACTTGGGGCATACATCCATTTCAAGCTCCTGATGCCCACAATCATCACAATAAGCCAGCGACATATTGACGCCTTCGTAGAATCCCATCTCCATTGCCCTGCGTATCAGTGTCTTGATAGCATCGAGGTTGTAATCTATAGGATACTTAACATACTGTATCTTACCGCCGTTACTGAGCTCCCAGAATCTGTATTCAAGATCCTGCTTCTCAATGGGAGTGATATCTTCGGTAACATGACAGTGGAATGAATTGGATACGTATTCCCTGTCGGATACATTCTCGACAATTCCGTATTTCTTACGGAACTGTTTAACCTGAAGTCCGCACAGGCTCTCGGCCGGAGTTCCGTAAATGGCATACAGATGTCCGTCCTCCTCCTTGAATTCCGCTACCTTTTTATTGATATATGCAAGAACCTCAAGAGCAAATTCACCATCCTCTGCCAATGATTTACCGTTATAAAGCTCCTGAAGCTCATTAAACGCAGTAATACCGAAAGAAGCTGTAGCCGACTTGAGCAAAGGCTTGATCTTATCGGTAAGCTGAAGATGGCCGCCGTAGAATCCACCCTCACAGTATGCGAGCGGATTGGTGGAAGCCCTCATCTCACCAAGATAGGCATAGGTTCTCTTATGGAGCCCTCTGATAAGATTCAGATAATAATCAAGAACCTCATAGAAATCCCTGCTCTCCTGTCTGGACTTGGCGAGTATCATCGGAAGATGAAGCGATACGGCTCCTACATTGAACCTTCCCACAAATACCGGCTCATCCTTATCATCGGCAGGATGCATTCCCCCCCGCTCATACCAGGGTGAAAGGAAGGCACGGCATCCCATCGGGGATATGATCTTTCCGTACTGCTTATACATACTGGCAATATATCCCTTGCCGGTAAGGCTCAGCCAGTCGGGATACATGGTCTTGCTCGAACACTCCACTCCCGCTTCAAACACATCCTCAAGCTCCTTGCCGGGACCGTGAAGGTTCTCATCATACAAAAATACGATCTTGGGGAACAGCACAGGCTTCTTACAGTCGGCCTTACCCTGTCCCTTACGCCTTACGTGAAGCATGGTAATGGTTGCAAGCTTGGCAAATCGTCCGGTTCCGGTTCCGGCGGTAACAGTGATGAAAGGATAGTCACCTCTGGAACTTGCCACTGTATTGAACTTGTATTCCCAGCCCTGGAAGCCCTGCTCGAAATCTCTCTCCACATCCTTATAGGCTACTTCCTCGGCCTTCTTCTCGTCTATTCCGAGATCGATGTACTTCTTAATATACTTCTGATAGGATTTCTCCGCATACGGTTCAAGGATAAGATCGACCGAAGGTACGGTAAATCCTCCGTATTGCTGTGAAGCCGCGGAAAGAACGATATCTCCTATGACATCAAAGCAGGTATCGAGTGCCTTGGGCTCATTGTACCAGATATTACCCATCTCGAAGCCGCCCTTCAATACCGTAGCCACATCGAACAGACAGCAGTTCATGGTATCACGTCTTGCCGACATATCATGGACATAGATATAACCGTCACGACAGGCCTGTATTTCCTCGGTTGTCATGAAGAACTTCTGATACAGCTCCTTGTTGAGCTGGTTAAAGATCAGGCTTCGTTTGGTTGAAACAAGTGCCGAATCGGTGTTGGCATTCTCCTTGTCGCCAACATACATGATAGACTGGCTCTTCTTATATACATCATCGAGCATCCGGACGAAGTCCTGCTTATAGTTCCTGTAATCCCTGTAGGACTTCGCAACTATTGGTTTAACCTCTTCGAGGGCACTTTCCACTATATTATGCATTATGGGAATGGGTATCTCGTCCACATCAAGCTCATCAACTCTCTCAACGACCTTGGAGCATATGAAATCCTTCTCCTCCTCCGTGAACTTGGTCAATGCCCTGTACGCGGATTTGCCTACCGCATCAATTACCTTCTGGACATTAAACGCTTCCCGCGTTCCGTCCTTCTTGACCATCCTGACATCCTTCTTCGGCTTGTATAACGACGAATAATCCTTCTCGGCATTCACCTTAGCTTCTTCTCCCATAACAGCCTCCATATTATTACTACATATTGTATTGATATTTGCACGCGGCACCATATTTAGTGTACAGATACCATAATATCAACCGCACCAGCATAAGTCAACAGGAAAATCCCGGTAACAATTCGGAACAGTCCCAAAACACTTCGTTTTCAGTAATTGGCAAGATTATCCTTCAGGAACTTCCGCATTCCGTTTACTGCCTGGGCGGGGCTTACGATCTTTATATCCGGACCCACGCCGGCAACCCATCCGTAGAACATATCACTCAGGACCGCTTCCGTATGCACTGTGACCGTATCACTGTCCTTACCTGTGATCTTCAGATCCTGTCCAAACCTGTCTATAAGTATGCCTACCTTATCATTTGGGCAAACAAAACCTACCGGAACCTTCTCACCGCCGAACATACCGAACATCTTACCCGAATATGCGGACATATCCGGCTTCGTCCCGGTTTTTAAGCGTTTCTGACCGGTAATGGCGATATTCTGCATCTTGTCCACACGGTAATGCTTAACAATTTCCGTTGCCGAATCGAGAGCTACCAGATAGTAATACTCATCGTCCCAGATGAGGGTCATGGGGCTGACATTATATACCGCTCCGTTCTTCCTCGGATGAAGCTTCATATCCTTTCCCCATTCACAGTACATGAACTCAATCCTGGAATTCTGTCTTATCGCTTCATTTATATCATCCACCGTATAAAGAAGAGCTTCGTTCTGCCCCTTTATCCTGTTTATGCTGTACAGTTGCCGTTTAAGTTCATCCGAATCGTAATCACTCGCAAACGATGCGATCTTCTTCACCAGCTGGTCAGACTTCTTCTTGGTTATAAACTTGGATGACATCACCGCATCTATAAGCAGCTTGAGCTCCGGAAGTTCGAACTCCCTCTCTCCGACGAAGAAGCCTCCCTCACGCCCCGAAAGCTTCATTATATCCATTCCGTAGGACGCCAGCATCTCTATATCGTTATAAATGCTCTTACGCTCCGCCTCTATACCGTATTCCTTAAGTATATTACAGATGTCGGTGGCACTCAGCGGGTGATTCTCGTCGGTATATTTGTTTAAAATATCCCTCAAATACATTATCTTCAGCTTCTGATTAACGGATCTTGGCATTTTCAGTCCCCCTTGGTAAAATGATTCATTTACGTTTACGGAATTAAAGGTATCATATCCGTTTCCCGGCACCGGTACGGCAATGACACTTTCAGACTTATACATCATACAACATATTCCCAAAAAAATCTACACCAACTACAATATATGGTGTATACTATTATTGCAACTGTTCAGAACTGGTATATGGATAGTTACATATTTAAATTGTAACTATTCAGAACAGGCTCAAAATACTTCGTATTTTTCGCTGTTTGGGATTCATCCAATACATATATTTATAAAATATGCCCCTTACAAGCAAGCTTGACGGTTCATATTTTAAAATATATGTGCTGTTCTGAATAGTTACTTCAAATTCATATTGGGAAACGGGAAGTGGAAATGAGTCAGGCCGGCGTATTCGAAGCAAAGAAAAAAAACGGGGATGTATATTACAGAGCATCCTTTACATACCGCAACAAGCACATAAGCCTGGGAAGCTACGATACAAGGAGCCGGGCCGGAAGCGCCTACGAATATGCCAAGCAGCTTATTAAAAGTACCGCCTCCGTTGATGATTACAGTGATGACTGCCCTCTTGATTTTGAAAAGTATGTCGTACTGATCAACTTCAGGGACAACCGGGTATATATAAAGAATCCCATATATTTACAGAAACGGTATTTTCTTTACTATCTTGACAGAGCTCATGTTTACAAATTCGATATAGAGGATCTGTTCTACTATTCCGAGCACAAGATCTCACGAAGAGGAAAACATCTTTTTGTTGCCGACTACGGAATGCAGATCAATCTCCATTCACGCTACGGCATCAAGAAACACGCCGTACTCGGACGTGATTACCGCTTCATAAACGATGACAAATATGACTTCCGCTACGAAAACATCGAGATCATCAACCGCTATCAGGGAGTCAGGAAAAAGATATCACGAAAGGGCAGGATAAGCTACAAGGTAGTCATCCTTGTAAACGGGAATTACACAGTCGGAACATATCCGACCGAAGAAATGGCAGCCATTGCATACAACAAGGCTGCCGACATCATCAAGAAGCAGCAGCCCTGGAGAAAATACGATCAGAATTATATAGATTCCTTAAGCCCGTCAAGATATGCGGACATCTACACGTCACTTCCAATATCCGATTCGCTTAAGTCGCTTAATGTATCAAAGTAACGGTATTACTTCTCTTTTTTATTGATAAAACGCAGATTCAGGTCCACATCGCCCGTTATGCCGTCAACCTTACCTGTTTTACTGTACTGCCACATGCCGAACATGTAGGGATAATCGGTTCCGTCCTGAGGTTCGTAATCATCGCTGAGCCACACCTCATAATCCGTAAGCTTTCCCGGAAGCATACCTGCTACCAGCATATTCCTTGTGGCATATATCATCGGCGTATACCCGAATGCCTTCACCGTTTCACAGAAGGTAAGCGCCAGCTCCGTCCTCTCCTCCGGGGTAAGCTCATCGGTCCGTGCCTTATCGTTCTCTATCCATTCGACATCTACCGCAACCGGGTAGGTAACCCCGTAATTCAGCAGGGCTCCGACAGTGAAATTGGCCTCTTCGACCGCTTCCTCCTTCGTGGTTGCCTGTGTGAAGAAATACACTCCCACATCAAGTCCCGCAGCCTTGGCTCCCGTCATATTCAAAACGAAATTATCATCCAGCGTAAGCTGACCGCCTCCGTATCCTCTGGCTCCGGCCCTTATCATCGCAAAATCATAACCGGCAGCCTTAACCTTAGCCCAGTCAACAACCCCCTGGTACTTGGACACATCCACGCCCCTTACCGTTGAAACATTCTTATCCTTATATTCAAGGGTATCCTCATCCATACTCAGGTATTCCTTGAAATCATAACCGTTCCCGTCAATATCCTCGTCTATCTCATACCATGTGGCTTTCTCGCCCTTCGCCTGTACCTTAAGGTGCTTTCCGTCGTCTTCCTTTTCCCTGACCCTGTTCTGTGAAACAGAGTTCTCCTCTTTTGCGTCCTTATCATCCGCTATCGGATCCTCATTACCTTTTCTGTTCCTGTAATCGTCCCTGCTACCGGTCCCGTTTGACGACACCGTTTCATCCGGGTCCTCTGAACTTCCGGTATTTCTGTCATTTCCGTCATCACGTTCATCCCCGTTGTCACGGTCATCTCTGTCATAGCGGTCATTTTCCCTGTTCTTTCTCCCCGTGTCATCCTTATCCTTTTCATACATTTCCCAGAAATCAAGATCCTCTGATGTAAGCTTACTCTCGCCTACACTCAGTGCCTCCTCTTCCAGCTGCTGTTCCTCCACCTGCTGCTGTTTTGCCTGCTCCTGAGCCGCCTGCAGGCGAAGCCTTTCCTGTTTGTTTTTTGTATTCATATAGATAACAATAAGGAAAAGAAGCATAACAAAGGATACAGCGGCCAGAAAATAGACCAAAGTATTTTTATATTCCTTCTTATCCTCTCTCTCCTGATCATCAAAAAAACCGGCCATACTCTCACCTCATCAAAAAACTACCGGGCAAGCCAGGTTATAGCCTGCTTCGGGCATTTATTCGCACACTTACCGCAGCCGATACATTTCTCCTGATCTATATGAGCAAGAGAATCGGCAACAGTTATCGCCTCTTTGGGACATTCCTTTGCGCACAGGCTGCACCCTATACAGCCCACCTTGCACGCCTTCATAACAAGCGGTCCCATATCCTTATTCATACAATCGACCACATATTTAGCCTTATAAGGTATCATCTCGATAAGATGCTTCGGACATGCTTCTATACATTTACCGCAGGCCTTACACTTATCACTGTCAACAACAGCCACTCCGTTTACAACATGTATCGCGTCAAATTCACAGACATCGACGCAGGTACCGAAGCCCATACATCCGTAGTCACAGCTCTTTGGTCCTCCGGAAGGCACGAAGTTGGCCATACGGCAATCCTTTACACCCTCATAATTATAGTTGTTAAAAGTCAGATCACAGGTACCCTTGCATTTAACATGTGCGATCATCTTATCTGCGGTATCAGCCTCAACACCCATTATTTCCGCTATCCTGGCAGCCACCGGCTCACCGCCGACCGGACACTGTGATACAGGTGCTTCTCCCTTAACGATCGCAGCCGCAAGCGCGTTACATCCCGCATATCCGCAGCCTCCGCAGTTATTTCCCGGCAACGCCTCTATCACCTTGTCTTCAAGCGGATTGGTCTCAACCCTGAAGTAATTACCGGCAATACTCAAAAATACACCTATCAGTAATCCTACGCCGCCCACTACTGCCACGGCTATGATTATTCCGGTTACGCTCATATCATACCTCGCATTTTATCAGTATTATTTAAGTCCCGAAAATCCAAAGAACGCAATTGCCATCAGCCCCGCCGTAACAAGTACTATCGGCGTCCCCTTGAAAGCCTCGGGTACATTGTTGTATTCTATCTTCTCACGGATACCTGCCATTATAACGATCGCCACAAGAAATCCTACCGATACAGCAAGTCCGTTTACCACACTTTCAAGAATGTTATAAGAATTCTGAACATTCTTAAGTGCAACACCGAGTACGGCACAGTTGGTGGTGATAAGAGGAAGATACACTCCCAGCGCATTGTACAGTCCCTGCATCTTCTTTTTAAGGAACATTTCAACGAACTGCACCAACGCCGCTATAACCAGTATAAATACGATCGTCTGAAGGTAGGTTATGTTAAAAGGCAGAAGCAGGAACTTATATATCAGAGAAGTCACAAACGAAGCCAGAGTTATTACAAATACAACCGCAGATCCCATGCCTGCTGCCGTCTTCACCTTCTTGGACACTCCGAGGAACGGACATATGCCAAGAAACTGGCTCAGTACCACGTTATTTATAAAGGCCGAACCGACGGCGATAGTCAACAGCTTACCCATCTATATCACCCCTTCCCGTACAAGAAGCATTTATACAGCCCTTACAGTTTTCCCTGCTGCAAGAGATCTCAAGCCTGCCCTTACCCTTCTTTAACCTTATCTTATTCATTGCAGCAGTGAGTATGGCAAGCACAAAGAACGCTCCCGGTGCAAGGATGAATATCGTAAGAGTCTCCGCATCCTTCGGAAGAAACCTGAAGCCAAATACCGAACCGGCTCCCAACGCTTCCCTGACCATCCCGATAAGCGTAAGGCCCACCGTAAAGCCCAGTCCCATGCCGATCCCGTCAAAAACCGAGGGCAGTACCGGATTCTTCGAAGCATACGCTTCCGCTCTTCCCAGTATGATACAGTTAACCACTATAAGCGGAATGTATATACCAAGCGCCGCATACAGCGAAGGGATGTATGCCTGCAGAAGGAGCTGCACAATAGTTACAAAGGACGCTATTATCACAATAAACGCAGGAATACGCACCCTGTCCGGGATCACCTTGCGAAGCATGGAAATAAGCAGATTGGACATTACAAGCACCACTGTTGTCGTAAGTCCCATTCCGACACCGTTTACAGCACTTGTGGTAACGGCAAGTGTTGGACACATGCCAAGCATGAGCACAAGCGTCGGATTCTCCTTTATCAGTCCGTTATATAACCTTTCAATAGATCTGTTCATAAATATCACTACCTCTCATGATCCGTTTTGCTATCTGTTAAGACTTTCCGCATATGCCAGTCCCGCATCAACAGCATTAACAACCGCATTTGTCGTGATGGTCGCGCCGCTTAAGGCATCTATCTCATAGTCGGCCGAGGAACCGCTCTTGGTATAGCTGAACTGTGTCACACGCTTGTTTTTAAACTTATCCTTGAATTCATCCGTATCAGCCTTCATTCCGAGGCCTGCGGTTTCGGCAATTTCCAGGATCTCTATACCGTTAAGCGTACCGTCGTTCGTCACACCCATCGATATGGTGATATCGCCGCCGTAACCCTCCGACGTTGTAACGGTCATCACATACCCGAGGACATTTCCCGACGCATCTACCGCTTTTAGGCATTCATCAACGGTTTCAGCCGGATAACCCGCATCATCAAGTATGGATCTTGCCGTATCAGGATCGGCATTCTCAGCCTGAGTGTAGTCCGAAGCCTGCTCAAACACCTTCCTGTATGAAGCCATCTTGGTTTCCAGAGTCTTCGCCGCAATGGGCTCCTTGGTCACCTCATAGACATATCCCAGAAGTACTCCCGCTATCAGAGTTATCAGTGTCAGTGTGATCACAGCCCTTATATTGTCCTTCATCAAGCCTCACCACCCTTTCCGAAACACTTGGGCAGTGTCAGCGTTTCAATTATCGGTACCAGAAGATTACAGAATACTATTGCAAAGCTGACACCCTCTGCCGAGCTGGAAAAACATCTGAAAATACCAGTCATTATGCCCAATGCTATTCCGTATACGATCTTGCCGTTTCCCGTTATCGGACTGGTCGCATAATCCGTAGCCATAAAGAATGCACCGAGCATCAGACCGCCGCCCGCAAGCTGTGCCAGCAGATAATTAACATCCCAGCCGTGTCCCGCGAACAGACCCATGAAAATGGTAAAGCTGATCAGATAAGTAGCCGGTATCCTCAGATCTATAACTCCAAGAGCCAGCATTATGCATGCTCCCAAAACAATGGCTATAACGGACGTCTCACCTATGGTACCGGCTATATTACCTATTATCATACTCCTGACATCTACAGCCTCACCTGCCCTTAACATTGCAAGCGGTGTTGCGCTCGTCATCCCGTCGTAGTTGAAATTCGTCATACGTGCGGCAAAGCAGATCACCAGAAAGCATCTGCCGCCAAGTGCGGGGTTCATAAAGTTCTGTCCCAGTCCCCCGAAAAGCATCTTAACAAACAGGATGGCAAACACCCCGCCTATCACCGGAAGCCACCATGGTGCCGTGGGTGGCATATTAAGTGCAAGCAGCAGTCCCGTCACCGCAGCACTGAGATCGGTGACCGTGACCTTCTGCTTCATCAGAAGCTCATACACAAGCTCAGTGAGTACACAGGCAAGTATACTTACCACTATGATAACTGCTGCATTTATTCCGAAATGATATATACCGTATCCTGACGCAGGAATCAGCGCCAGAAGTACGATCCCCATTATCTTTCCCGTTGTATCACTGCTCCTCACGTGCGGTCCCGAGGAGACATTATACAGATCGCTCAAATTCCTTACCTCCCTACTCTACTTCTTCTTTTTGGCAAGCAGCAGCTTACGCATCGTCTTAATGCTCTGGGTCAGCTGTCTCTTGGCCGGACATATATAGCTGCAGCATCCGCATTCACAGCATTCCATTCCGTTATACTTAAGGAACATGCCTTCATCATGGTTATTGGCATAATCGGCAAGCCTTGCGGGAATAACACGCCCCGGGCATACATCCGCGCATCTTCCGCAGTTAATGCAGGCGCTCTCGCTGTAACGGGCAACCTCATCCCTTGTAAAGCAGGTGATCGCCGATGATGTCTTGATAACAGGCACATCCGTATCAAACATCGCAAAACCCATCATGGGACCGCCCGATATTATCTTTTCGGGTTTTTCCTTAAATCCGCCGGAAGCATCTATAAGCTGCTGCATGGATGTTCCTGTCGGGACAAGGTAATTACACGGATCCGCTATCGCATCCCCGGTAACCGTCACTATCCTCTCAGTAAGCGGTCTCTTCTCTATGACGGCATGATATATCGCAACGACCGTGTCCACATTGTTAACTATGCAGCCCGCATCGGCAGGCAGCATCGCCGAATTGATGGCACGTCTGGTAGTTGCATATATAAGCTGACGCTCGGCTCCCTGCGGATATTTGGTCTTTAATGCCTTGACGGTGATACGGGGCTCATTGAAAGTCAGCTCCTTTAATATCTTAACACAGTCGGGCTTATTGTCCTCCACCGCCAATATCCCCTCGGCATGATCAAACAGACAGAGAATTATCTTAAGTCCGGCCACAAGCTTCTCGGGTTCTTCGATCATGCGCCTGTAATCGGATGTGAGATAGGGTTCGCATTCCGAACAGTTGACTATGCAGTAATTGATCTTATCCGGATCCTTGGGAGAAAGCTTGACGTGAGTCGGGAAGCCAGCCCCTCCCATTCCCACTATCCCGGCAAGTCTGACCGCATCCAGCACATCCTGCTTGCTCATATCCTCTATCTCGCCTATCGGCAGCGGATCGGCCTCTTCAAACAGGCCGTCGCCCTCAACCGT
>JAEEHY010000022.1 GCA_016281085.1 Lachnospiraceae bacterium | reverse complement strand
TGAAGGCATCTCCGCCGGTGCTTCCGCAGTCGCTTCCACTGTCGGTTCAACAGGCGCATCTGCAGCCACTTCACTTACCGGCTCAGCTGTTACTTCCGTGGGTATTTCCACTGCCGGCATTTCAATATTCGCTTCATTTATCAATGCATCTATTGATGACATATCAGGCATGGACATGTCGTCCGATATAGGCATGTCTGATATTGGCATACTATCCGATATTGGCATGTCATCAGATATTGGCATGTCGTCTGAGATTGGCATGTTATCTGATATTGGCATGCTATCCGATATGGGCATGTTATCTGATATCGGCATGTTATCTGAGATTGGCATGTTATCCGATATAGGCATACTATCTGAGATTGGCATACTGTCCGAGATTGGCATGTCATCCGAAATCGGCATATTGTCCGAGATCGGCATGTCTGAAATCGGAACATCTGAAACAGGTGCATCAGAAGCCATGGCTGCCATGATCTCATCCATCGAGAACTCCTGAGGTTCCTGGGATGAAGGTATCTCCGCCGGTGCTTCCGCAGTCGCTTCCACTGTCGGTTCAACTGTCGGTTCAACAGGCGCATCTGCAGTCACTTCCGCTGTCGGCTCAACAGGTGCATCTGCAGCCACTTCCGCTGTCGCTTCAACCGGTACATCAGCAGGCATTTCCATCGACGGCTCAACAGGCACCTCTATAGTCACTTCCTCTGTCGGCTCAACAGGCGCTTCTGCAGCCATTTCCGCAGTCGGCTCTGAAGCGGTTTCTGCATCATCAGAGTCATCCGGATCCGGGAAGAAATCATAATCGTCGGAATCATCGTATGAATCATCCTCTTCTTCCTCGCTTGCTACAGACGAAAACAACTCCGCAAGCGAAGGCATGCTCCCTTTTGAAGAAGCACTTACAGAAGCCATGGTCTCCTCTTTAGTTTCATTGTTTTCATCCAGTAATTTATCCAGATATTCTTCAGTCGTACTCATACAAATCTCCTGCGGTGATTTACACTATCATCCAAACTAAGATTGTACCATAATTCGGTACTATAAACAAGTTAGCTGTGAAATCACACGCTTTATACTATTTCTCATGTATCATGTAGCATTTCAACACAAAAATACCCCCGACAAACGGGGGTATCATTATCTGTATGTTTTAATATGTCGTAACTATTCAGAACAGCACATAAATTTTAAAATATGAACCGTCAAGCTTGCTTGTAAGGGGCATATTTTATAAATTTATGTATTGGATGAATCCAAAGCAGCGAAAAATACGAAGTATTTTGAGAATTCGTCATAAGGGGTACCGCTTGCGGTGGATTCCTTATGACATTACCTGTTCTGAATAGTTACAATATGTCTTACTCCTTCTTCAGCAGCCTGTCAATCTCGCCAACAAGCTTGCCGATTTCCGGTTTACTGAGCTGTGCATTTGCTCCCAGCTGCTCTCCCTTACGTCTCATTTCCTCATTTACAAGTGAGGAGAATATTACTACCGGAATATGCTTGGTCCTGTCATCTGATTTGATAAGCTTGGTCAGACGATGTCCATCCATCTGAGGCATCTCAATATCAGTAATGACACAGGCAATCTTATCATTCAGATTTCCGCCGTCAAGGCACTCATTAATGTAGTTCCAGGCTGCAAGACCATCCTCGGTCCTCTTCTGATTAACATATCCTGCCTTCGTCAGAGCATCACTGATGAGCTTATTAAGGAGATGTGAGTCCTCGGCAATAAGGATCGGAAGATCACTCCTTTCTCTTGTTCCAAGTGCATCTATCTCAGCAAGCTTAAGACCGGTCTCAGGAGATATATCGGTAACTATCTTCTCGAAATCAAGAATTATAACGAGGCGATCCGACATCTTGATGATACCTGTCGAGATACCCTCCTGATCATTGTTGATCGTAGCATCCGGCTTGATAATCTGTTGCCATGAATATCTGTTAATACCAACAACCTTGTCTACATGAAAAGCCACATCAAGCTTATTGAAATTGGTAATGATAAACAGTCCGCCCGGTGCGGATTCACCTAGCTGAAGAGCATTCCTGAGATCAATGGCGGTTATCATTGTTTCACGCGGCATGAATATTCCTTCAATACTCGGATGTGAATTGGGCACCGGTGTGACCGGCTGGTAATTTATGATTTCCGTGATCTTAGCAACATTGATTCCGTAAGAATTATCCCCCAGCTTAAACTCAAGGATTTCAAGTTCATTTGTACCGTTTTCCAATAAGATCTTTGTGTCCATACCTTCACCTCATCAGCTATATTGACCGTTGCATTTTACCCACTATTTAAGCATTCAACAAAAGTCTGAACTTATTATAACACAGTTTATCACAAAAATACACAAAAAAGATATAAATTTAGTAAATATTCTGTTTATTTTGTCATTTATCACAGAGTACACTGATTTTCACAAATATTCTGCGAAGCATGACTGATTTTACTTATTGTATCGTACCTTTTCATATTCTCCGGTAAGCCTGTCAAAATCACCCGGAATCCCTTTTTCATAAGTATCCGTCACATCTTTGAGTCTTTCCGACGGAGTATGTTCCTTTCTGAAAAGATACCCTCTCCTTTTCATCCGCTCCACTTCATTTCTGTACCTTCTTCTGATCCTCTCGCTTTCCGTCACTGCCCCGAACAGGTTTCTCAATCGCACTGTCCTGCCATGCCTGATCCTCTCGCTTATCTCTGTATGATCCACGCGTTCAACACTTAACAGCTCGTATCCGTGCCTCTCAAAATACAGACAGACAAACCTGACGATCGACTTTATCAGGAAGTAAACAGCTGCAGCCGCAAGCGACATTGCCAGGACTTTCTCAAGCGCTTCAAAAAAGATCGCAATCCACTGAGGATACGCTTTCCCTGGAGCAAGTCCGGTATACTCGACACTTTCACTGATGACTTCCTCCTCACCGGCTGCATCCGGAATCAAAGACGCAATAAATATAATGATCTTTCTGGCTATGTGGCCGAAGAACTTTATTATCGCCCACAACGCATCAGCCATGGTCTGTGACTGTATGAGGAACATTCCTATCGTAAAAATAAATATAAGCGGGAATACTATCATTCCGTTATGCCTAAACATTTCCTCAACCGGTGTATTGGAATTTACCTGCGCATCCCTCAGAAATTTTATACCGTTTGTGAGATATACCCTGATGAAATACATGCCCATAAAGCATATGCCACATACGTATGACACTCTTGCAAGATGTTCGATCCCGTTATATGATGCCGCTCCGAATACAAGCACAAATGCGGCCACACAAATGACATTCAGATGTAGAAAGCTCCTCACACCTTTGCTCTTCCAGAACTGAAAATCCGTGATCAAAAATACAGATATCAGCATAAATCCCACAATCTTACATACCATTCCAAGCGGAATAAAGGCAAAGACTGTTATACCGGCCAGATGAGCCGCAACAAACCAGGATAGCTTAGTTATGTAAACTCTCATCAGATAAGATACGCTTATTACCAGTGGAATCATGATCGCGCAAAACAATCTTATGTCAACCTTGATCATATAGCACAGACTCTCTGCCGCAACATAAAAGAACAGCATTATCATCAGATTGTTCAGCCACTCGGCTGTTACAAGATATCTTTCAGCGCGCATCCTTTACCGTCCACTTCATTATTCTCCTGTCACCCCTTTGAGTGACACGGGGGTCCACCATTCCGTATTCAGGTATTATCCACGATACGTTTACTCCCCTGCTTCTCAGACCTTCATACATATCAACCATATCCTGCTTCCTGTAATTCGATATGATAACAAATTCCGTATTATCGTAAGTCTTCTCCTGTTCCAGCCGTTTCAGTGTTTCTATCAGCTTAAGCGCACCCTGCCCCTTATCTATCCTTGAAAGAGCCAGCTCGATATTCCTAAGATGCGAAAAGTCACCCCCGGCTTCAATACTGACAACATTACCGGTAACGGCATCAAGCCCGTTTGTATACAACGCCACCGGTATGTGTTCCGAAATGAACCTGTCCGCAAGCGCTGCCGCTATCCGTATCTCCTCTTCTATGAAAACATCCTCATGCCATTTGATATGACATTCCATGTTCAGGCAGAGAACTATCCGCTGCGAAAATGTTGTGTTGAATTTATTGACTCTTAACTCGGAGCTTCGCGCACTTGCCTTCCAGTTGATCCTGTTCATCGGATCATATGACTGATACTCACGTATCCCGGCGAACTCGAAAGGATCTTCGTTCCTTCTGATGTTGTCTGTTATTTCTCCCATCAGTTCACGGGCCGAGACGGGCAGCTCTTCCAGCGGTATCCGCGAAGGCAGTACGCACACCATTTCTTCATGTTTAAGTGACTTAAGCATCATGCCCGTCAGGAACAGATCCTTACAGATAACATCCATACCGTTCATCCTGAAACAGCCTCGCTGCGTACATACGAATCCATATTTACGGGTAATCCTCCTGTATGGCAGCAGAGAATAGTAATCATTCCTGTAATACTGATCAGTTACCGCCGAATTGTCATTTGATTTAAACCGAAAAGTCCTTGTGATCGCAAACTTGATCTGTACAACCGGAAGCGGAAGCCATTTGTCATTGCTTATAACCTCTATCAGTTCATTTTCCTCTCCCGCCCTGACTACCGGCTTTTCAAAATCAACAGTAACACTCAGGCCTCTGTCCCACAGTCTTTTATACAGATACATCTGGGCAAAATACATGAGGATTCCGCATAGCAGTGCTATAAACAGCTTCATCTCCTACTCCACTCTTCAGACGGAACTTCTATTGAATCAACAACCTCTTTGA
>JAEEHY010000301.1 GCA_016281085.1 Lachnospiraceae bacterium | reverse complement strand
CTTTGGAACAAATTCACCGATGTCATCGAACTTAAGCTCAAACATCGCAGGATCTTCCATCTTCGAAGCTTCAGGCAGTTCAAACGAAAGAGTTCCCTTGCCTTTTGCACCGTCCGACAGGCGCTCATATTTGAACTCTCCGTTATTTCCGATGATCAAATTACCGTAATCGCTGCCTGTTTTCCTGTCAAACAGCGTCCATTTTCCCTCCAGAAATGACAGAGTCGCTTCCTCAGTGCCAAGATCAACCGGTACTCCCTCCACAACAGTTTCAACAACTGCCTGTTTCTCATCCCCGTTCACTTTCTCACTGCCCCCGTCTTCGTTCTGAACATCCTGCACCTGTTGTTCCGTCTGTGGCAAAGCCGGCTCCGCTGCAGCTTCCGCTTTGGCTTCATCCGATCCCTTTTTACATCCGGCCAGCAATAAAAGACCGGTCAGCACACCCAGGATTATTACTGTTTTCCTTTTCATACTATCCTCCCTTCGCAATTTGCTGTCCTCATGAAATTTTTGCATTTCAAAAATCTCTTATTCTTCGTTTCCCGCACATTCACTTACGCTTCCGCGAAGCACTCCTATGCCGTGAGCAAGGGCATCAAGGATAAATGAAAGACATTCCTCAACCGCCTTTGGACTTCCCGGCAGATTAACGATAACGGAATGTCCTCTGATCACGGAAGCTCCTCTTGAGAGCATGGCCCTGTCCGTTATCTCCATCGATTTAAGCCTCATATATTCAGCGATCCCCGGAGCATTTCTGTGAGCAACTTCAAGTGTCACCTCAGGAGTTATATCCCTCACCGAGAAGCCGGTTCCGCCGCTTGTTATTATAAGATCCGCTTCACGTCCGTCACTCAGCCTTATAAGTTCATTTCTCAGCCTGTCCTTCTCATCCGGTATCACCACTGTCTCGAGCACATCATACCCTGCATCCTTTAGTACCGAGGCCGCCTTCGGTCCGCTCTTATCTTCTCTTATGCCCATTGAAGCCTTATCACTCAGTATCACTATCGCCGCAGTGAATGGACGCTCTTTATCGGGCATTACGACCCTTACCGGGCTTCCCTTTTTAACGGTTCCACCCTTCATAACACGGGTGAATATACCCTCTCTTGGCATAATGCAGTCACCCATCCTTTGGTATACCTGACAATGCGTATGACATTCCTTTCCCCTCTGGGTAACGGACAGCCTCACTTCATCGTCACCTTCTCCGATGATCACCGTTGTGCCTGCGGGAAGCGAGGCGCAGTCTATTCCTTCGATAACCAGATTCTCACCGAAATCACCACTTATGACCGATGCACCCTTTTCATTAAAGGCATCCACTTTATCAGCAGACAGGAGACTGACCTGTCTGTGCCAGTCTCCCGCATGTGCGTCTCCTTCTATACCGTGATTCTCAATAAAACGTGCAGCCTCAACTTCACGCTTTACCGTTCCTCTCTTTTCACTGATGCATATAGCTCTTACCGTTCCGTCCATTATATGTTCTCATACCTCTGCATTTCATTCATGTTTCCTTTTATCAGCCTATCTTCTCCACCCTGACCGCGCAAACCTTGTATTCGGGTATACGTGCAAAATCATCCAGTGCAGCATTGGTCAGCTCATTGACCGGCGAATCCGGGAAGTGGAACGGCATCCATGTTTCACCTTCGGATACCTTCTTACCGACGTGTGCCCTGGCGGTGATCTCGCCTCTCCTGCTGATCACCTTTACGGTTTCACCGTTTTCTATTCCAAGCTTCTTTGCATCATTTATACTGATCTCGATAAATCCTTCTCCGGAAATATCCACAAGTCCCGGAGACCTGAAGGTCATGGCAACGGCATTGTAATGATAAAGTATACGTCCCGTCATCAGAATAAGCGGATACTCATCATCAGGAAGCTCCTGCGAGTCCTTGAACTTTGCAGGATACAGAAGTGCCTTTCCCCTTACTGGATGTCCGACATGCATTATCGGAGTACCCTTACTGTCCTTATCCCTGCACGGCCACTGAAGGCTCTCACCATTATCCAGGCGCTCGAATGATATCCCATGGAAGCTAGGTGTCACCGATGCAATCTCATCCATTATCTGTGAAGCTGTAAGATGTGGCTGCTTATATCCCATGGCGTTCATAAGGTCAATGATGATGTCGGTATCAAGCCTCATGTCACCCTCTACAGTCACCGCCTTACGTATCCTCTGTACACGGCGCTCGGTATTTGTAAATGTACCCTCCTTCTCAGCATAGCTTACAGCCGGAAGTATGACATCCGCATACCGGGCAGTCTTTGTCATGAACAGTTCCTGAAGCACGAAGAATTCAAGACTTTCAAGTGCTTTTATTACATGATGCGTGTCAGGATCGGATACCACAGGATCCTCACCGCAGATATACAGACCCTTGATCTTACCCTCGACAGCAGCAGGAAAAACATCGGTAGCCTTGAGTCCGGGCTTGGGATTAAGACTGACTCCCCATGCCTTCTCGAACTTCTCACGAACCTCATCATTGTCAACCTTCTGATATCCCGGATAATCTGTGGGCATGGCGCCCATATCGCAGGCACCCTGAACATTGTTCTGGCCTCGGAGAGGATTGACACCGCATCCGCTGCGTCCTATCTTTCCGCACAGTACCGCCATATTGGACATACTCATAACGCCCTCTGTTCCCGTAGAATGCTCCGTAACTCCGAGACAGTAAATAATGGGTGCCTTATCGGCCTTCGCATACATACGCGCCGCCTCGATCAGCTTGTCCTTATCAATATGGCATATTTCCGCTACCTTCCCGGGAGTATATGGCTCAACAAGCTTCTTTATCTCCTCATAACCTTCTGCATTCTCATTTATATAATCATGGTCGACCAGATCTTCCTCTATCATCACATGCATCATACCGTTAGCGAATGCAACATTGGTTCCGGGCCTTAACTTTAAATGAATATCCGCATCCTTTGAAAGGCCTATGTCTCTCGGATCTACTACGATAAGCCTGGTTCCGTTCTTAACAGCTTTTCTTATCTGCATACCCACGACCGGATGTGCCTCTTCCGGATTGGAACCCACAAGCAGAATACAGTCGACATCATGGGTTATATCATAGATAGGATTGGTCATTGCGCCCGAACCGAGTGTCTTTGCAAGTCCAGCCACTGAAGCCGAGTGGCACACTCTTGCGCAATTGTCCGTATTATTGGTTCCAAAGCAGGTACGTACCATTTTCTGGACCATGTATATATCCTCATTGGCGGAACGTGAGCAGGCAAAGCCGGCAAGCGATTCACTACCGTATTTCTCCTTTATCTCCATGAAACGTTTAGCTGTATATTCAATAGCCTCATCCCAGGAAGCTTCCCTGAACTCTCCTGTGCTTCTGTCCTTAATGAGAGGCTTTGTCAGTCTGTCCTTTGAGTGTACGAAATCAAAACTTCCGGAACGTCCCTTAACGCATAACCTGTTGCGATTGGAAGGACCGTACGCTGCTTCCACGTTGACGATCTTATTATCCTTTACGATCAGATAATACTGACATCCGGTAGCACAGTGAGGACATGTTGTAAGGACCCTCTTAACCTCCCAGTTTCTGTAGTCACGCTCGCGTTTGAGTGTAAGCGCTCCTGTAGGGCACACACTTGCACAGTTACCACAGGTCTCACAGCCTCTTTCCCTGTAGTCTTTTCCGAAGGGAGCATCAACGATATGACAGGTGCCCGAGCGGCTGTTCTTCATCGCGCCGTTTCCTGCGATATTGTTGCAGACACTTATACATCTTAAGCAATGAATACATTTCCTGGGGTTATAGCTTATATATGGATTGTCTTCAAGTATCGGAAGCTTATCATCAGCATGCGAACGGGTCCCGATATGCTCTGCACGCTCAACTCCAAATCTGTTGCACATATCCTGAAGCTCGCAGGAACCGTTGGCAGGACAGCTCATACAGTCCTGATCATGATTGGTGAGGATCAGCTTGAGCATTTCCCTGCGGTACTCCGTAAGACGTTCAGATTCGGTAGTTATTACCAGTCCTTCCTTAACTCTGGTCCTGCATGCCGGAAGCAGCTTGTCAAAGCCTTCCGCTTCCACCACACACAGCCTGCATGAACCGATATCACTCACTCCCTCCCTGTAGCAAAGGGTGGGGATATCAATATTGTTTGCACGGGCGACATCAAGGATGGTGGAACCTTTTGAAGCTTCATAATCTATACCGTTTATCTTTATCTTAATCATTCGCCTCTTCCTCCTTCCATGACTCCGCATCCATAATGATCACATCTCAGACATCTTCCCGATTCTCTCATGGCTTCCTCATAGGTCATCGTAAGCTCAACATGATCAAAGTTGTCTCTCCTTTCAAAAGGATCCTTCTCTTCGATCTCTGCCCTTCCTGTAGGAATACACGGATTGGGATATGCCGGCGGTATCTCAACATCCGAATTCACCTTATGATGATACCCGAGATACTCATCTATATTGTAGGCGGCAACCTGACCGGCAGCTATTGCATTTATGGCTGTTGACGGACCTGTAACACAGTCTCCTCCGGAGAACACACCATCCAGACCATCTACCGCACATGTCTCGTCAGCCAATATCCTGCCTCTGTTGACCGGTACACCGGCTTTTTCGAAATCTGCCACATCACTTCTCTGACCCACTCCGAGTATAAGAAGGTCGCATTTGAATCTGTATGGATAATTGCTCGAATGTTCGGTCGTCATCATACCGTTATTGTCGAATTCCGCAAGGATTTCAGGCTGCAGCCATACTGCCTGAACCTTCCCTGTCTCCTTATCCGCTTCAATGTTGAGGAAGTTTAACAGCGTCCTGAATCTCACGCCCTCCTGCATCGCACTTTCTATCTCACTCTCAAGAGCTGTGTAGTCATCCCGCTTTCTTGTAAATACATGAATGCTCTCTGCGTTTAACCTTACTGCGGTGCGCGCAGCATCCATTGCGACATTACCTCCGCCAATGAGAACCACCTTCTTCCCCGTAAGATCCGGCGCATTACCGCCTGCTACCTGCTGCAGGAAATCGGCAGCGGGAATTACGTTTTCTGCATCCGCATTCTCTATCGGCATACGGTTTCCCAGCTGGGCTCCTATTCCCATATAAACGGCATCATACTGTTCCCTGAGTTCTCCCATTGATATATCACGTCCGACCTTTGTATTGTAATGTACCGTTATATCACCGGCGTTTAGTATAGCGGTTATATCTTCATCCAGCCTCTCTTTCGGAAGCCTGTATTCGGGAATCCCGTATCTTAACATTCCCCCAAGCTTCTCATGCTCTTCAAATATAACAACATCATGTCCCATCAGTGCAAGGAAATAAGCGGCCGTCATACCGGAAGGACCTCCGCCGACAACAGCTATTTTCTTGCCTGTCTTAACGTTGGGCGCAGGAGTGCTTACCTTGTCCGCCCTTGCATTATCTACAGCATATTTCTTAAGGCCTCGGATGTTAAGAGGAGCATCGACCATTGTTCTTCTGCACTTTTTCTCGCATGGATGCTCACATACCATTGCGCATGCTGTCGGAAACGGATTACGCTCCCTGATGACCTTGACAGCCCCTTCGTAATCACCTTCCCTGATCATGCCTATATAACCGGGAACGTCTACATGCGCCGGACACAG
>JAEEHY010000300.1 GCA_016281085.1 Lachnospiraceae bacterium | reverse complement strand
ATATATTACGGACTTAATGCACTCCAGCACAGGGGCCAGGAGTCGGCGGGAATTGCAGTCTGTGATACCTACGGCGAAAAGGGAAATATAAGCACCTATAAAGGTATGGGACTTGTAAGCGAGGTATTTCATGAGGAAGTGCTTAAGCCACTCGTGGGTAATATCGGTATTGGTCATGTCAGATATTCAACAACGGGTGAGAGCAACATAAATAACGCACAGCCATTTTATCTGAAATATCTGAAGGGAACTCTTGCGCTGGTACATAACGGGAACATACGAAATGCAGGTGATATCCGCAAAAGACTGGAGAAGGAGGGCGCTACATTTCAGGGAACATCCGATTCGGAAGTTGTGGCAACAAGGATAGTAAAGGAACGTCTTGGCTGTTCATCAATAGAAGAGGCGGTCATGAATGTCTCGCGGGAACTGAAGGGCGGATATGCCGTGATAGTCATGAGCCCGAAGAAGCTTGTCGGAATCCGGGATCCGCTTGGCCTCAAGCCGATGTGCCTCGGTAAGATCGATAACGGATATGTACTTGCATCCGAAAGTGCCGCACTCACCGCGGTAGGCGCTTCATATGTACGTGACATCGAACCCGGAGAAGTTATCACGATAACAGAGTACTCCATAACATCGGATACCTCACTTGTTCAGAAGAAGAGGGCACATTGTATCTTTGAATATATATATTTTGCGCGTCTTGATTCTCATATAGACAATATTGATGTATATGAGGCAAGGATAAACGGAGGTAAGGCACTTGCAAGGCGCTTCCCCGCGGATGCAGATTTGGTAACAGGTGTTCCCGAATCAGGTATCACAGCAGCAGTGGGATATTCGAAGCAGTCAGGTATACCCTTTCAACTTACCTTTCATAAGAACAGCTACATCGGAAGAACTTTTATCAAGCCGACCCAGGAGGAGCGTGAGATTGCAGTCGCGCAGAAGTTAAGCATCTTAGGAAGCGTAGTCAGGGATAAGAGAGTGGTCCTTATAGATGATTCAATAGTCAGGGGAACCACAATACGGAAGCTTATAGAAATGCTTAAGGAGGCTGGGGCGCTTCAGGTTCATGTGCGCATTTCGTCACCGCCGTTTCTGTATCCGTGTTATTACGGAACCGATATTCCTTCAGGCAAGCAGCTTATAGCAGACAACTATTCCAAAGAAGAGATATGCCGGATGATAGGCGCCGACTCTCTTGAATATATGGAAATAGACGATCTGCATGCCATGGTAGGTGATCTTCCCGTATGTAAGGCATGCTTCGACGGTATATATCCGGACTGATTGAGCATTTGTAAAGCAGATACAGGTCAGGTCAGAGCGGATCGGATTGGATTGAATTGAATTAAAATAAATTAGGTATAATTTGTTCAGATCAAATAAGACAAGGAAAAAAAAGAGTTGATTTAGTGCAAATCAGGGTGTTTTATGTAAACCGAGGTGGGATATGGTAAAATATGTATTTGTAACAGGTGGTGTTGTTTCAGGACTGGGAAAGGGGATAACGGCTGCATCTCTCGGACGGCTGCTCAAGGCCAGAGGGTATCATGTGACCATGCAGAAGTTCGATCCGTACATCAATATGGATCCCGGAACCATGAACCCGATACAGCATGGCGAAGTGTTTGTAACCGATGACGGAACGGAGACGGATCTGGATCTCGGACATTACGAGAGATTCATCAATGAGAGTCTGAACCGTAATTCCAACGTAACAACCGGTAAGATATACTGGTCGGTGCTCAACAAAGAGCGCCACGGTGACTACGGCGGAGGAACGGTACAGGTCATCCCGCACATAACGAATGAGATAAAAGACCGCTTTCACAAGGCTCAGTCACCTGATGAAGAAACCATTTCAATAATCGAGATCGGAGGAACAGTCGGAGATATAGAAAGTCAGCCCTTCCTTGAAGCCATCAGACAGTTCCAGTCGGAGATAGGAAGAGAAAACGCGATAGTGATACAGGTGACCCTCATCCCGTATCTTAAAGCTTCCGGAGAGATGAAGACCAAGCCCACCCAGATGAGTGTCAAGAGCCTGCAGAGCATGGGAATATGGCCCGATATCCTTGTATGCCGTTCAGATTACCCCGTAGATGACGGTATGAGAGAAAAGATCGCCCTGTTCTGCAATGTCAAGAAAGAACACGTGTTACAGAACCTTGATGCGCAGTCACTGTACGAAGTTCCCCTGATGCTGGAGGACGAGAAACTTGCCCAGGCGGTCTGCGAATGTCTTAAGCTTCCCTGTCCCGAACCGGACTTAAACGCATGGCGTCAGATGGTTGAAGACTTCCACAATCCGGTAAGTTCCGTAAATATCGGGATCGTAGGCAAATATGTGTCACTGCACGATGCATATCTGAGTGTAGTTGAGGCACTTAAGCACGGAGGTATAGCAAATAAAGCAGAGGTTAACATAAGATGGATAGATTCCGAGGATCTGACTCCTGACAACTGTGAGGAATACCTCCATGACCTTGGCGGTATTCTGGTGCCCGGTGGCTTCGGCTCAAGAGGGATAGAAGGCAAGATAATCGCAATAGAGTATGCAAGGACCAAAAAAATCCCCTTCCTCGGGATATGCCTGGGAATGCAGCTTGCAATAACCGAGTTCGCAAGGAATGTCCTTAAGTATGAAGATGCAGCGAGCATCGAATTTTCACCGGATACGAAGCACCCGGTCATTCATCTCATGCCCGAGCAGGAAGGAGTAAAGGACCTTGGAGGAACCCTGCGTCTAGGCGCATATCCCTGCGTTCTTAAAGAGGGTACGAAGGCGTATACGCTGTATAAGAAGCATGTGAAAGATGAAAATGCGGACGATCCCCGACTGCTTGAAGCCGTATTCACGATCAATGAACGTCACCGTCACCGATACGAAGTGAACAATGAGTACAGGAAAGAGCTTGAGGCAGGCGGAATGATCCTGTCGGGACTGTCACCCGACGGACGCATAGTCGAGATGATGGAGCTGAAGGAGCATCCTTTTTTCCTTGCCACTCAGGCACATCCCGAGTTCAGATCACGTCCCGATGAACCTCATCCGCTGTTCGAAGGTTTCGTTGAATCGGCCCTGAAAATTAAATAATGTTTGTTATTGTGAGTCAGAGCATATTTTTTGACAAATTTTTTGAAAAAAATTCAAAAAAGAGTCATCAAAACGCCCCCTGACTCATTTTTTATGTTACAATACTGTATATATGTATATAATTTTATGAGGGAGAAATTCATGAGATATAAATACGGTATTGTTGTACTTCTGTCTGTTACCATACTTTTTACACTCTGTTCATGTAACGCAGCGGCTCCCGAAGCCGCACCCGCCGCACCGGCATCCGAACAGGATGAAGTAGCGGAACCGGAAGGCACCGGAGCTTTCGATTACGTGAAGGAGGTAGCTTCCCAGTCCAAGGAACTCAGCGGCAATATTGCTTCCGAGAATATAGATCTTGAAAAAGCCCTGCCTGAACCTCCCGAAGCCAGGCAGGCGCTGTACACGGATGATTTTACAAAGGCTGTTGAATATGCCGATTACGGCAGGGACGGTAAGGCAATGACAGGCGACGAAATATGTATCGAAGGTTATGTGGACAGCCTGGATGAAGAGCACCATTCACTTATACTTATCACTGATCAAGGCAGCTGGGCCGTATCCGTAGGTGAACTGGGCACGGAGAATTTCTACAGGCTGGTGGACGAAGCCGTGGGACAGTATGTGCGGGTATTTGGTAAATTCACAGGCTACAATGATGAACTGTCAATGCCGGGAATCGCGTTTATTCCGCGCGAATTCCAGTACCGCCCGTACCGTCTTGAATCATATGACAATACCTTCAGGCTTACGCAGCTTGATTATGTTTTCAGGGAACCGGTCTACAATACCGAACGAACATATGGTAAGATAACATATAAGGAGCCTTCTGCGTGGAATCCCGAGCTGACCGAGGATACACTTTATTACAGAGCATTTGATAACCTTCCTGCGGTCATTTTGGCACACCACGAGAAGGTCAAGGAAAGCGGGTTCGACGAAATAAACAATGATGACAGTATCCTTTCGGAGCTGGCTTCATCTTATGTACAGGATGGCGGCGAAATCCTCAGTAAGCAGAGCTTCAAGCTTAACGGTTATTCGGCGCTGCGTTTCGAAACCACATGGGAAGATGAGGAACTGCCCATGCCGATCTGTATGTACTGCTATATGTTCATTGTTGATGATGAATATTACTATTTCGGAACACAGGAGCCTTATCTTGTCGGCGAATCCGTGAAACGCGCTCTTGAAGAAATGCTTAAGAACATGGAAGTATCGGAAGCATCATCCGAAGAAACTTCCAAAGAAGATAAGGACAAAGAAACCAAAGAAGCCGGAGACGATACCAAAGAAAAAGATTCCAAAGCAGAAGAAGCAGCGGATGACAAGGCTGCGGCGGATGAGAAAAAGAACAAGGTCCCGACCAAGGCCGAAATACAGGGCAAGACATTCACACAGAGTATCACGGCGAACTTCGTGGGTAAGGAAAACAATGAGACCTATACCGAAAGCGAGGATCTGCCCGACACGATCGTAACCGCCCAGGATCTGGCGAAATATGACGAATCAACCGGCAGAGTTACCATTCATGAAAATGAGAACGGAATGATCATGACAATGGTACTGACATTCTCGTATGACTCTTCGGGTCGGATAGTATACAGCGGCGATTTAGCAATAGATGATCCCCGGTTCATAGCCAGCGGAACCGTAAGCGGACATATGAAATAAAAGAGAAATATTTTATTATAGAGGTCACTAATGAATATTTCAGTGCAAATTTGTGGTCTTATGAATATTTTAGTGCTTCTGATCTTCTATTCGGGAGCCAAGCAGCTTAATCTGTACAAACGCAGGGTATTTTATTATATCCTGCTTATAAGTGCTGCAAATCTCTGTTTCGACATCGGATCCGTTGTAGCCATACATTACCAGAATACACTTTCATCCTGGATCGTCATGCTCATATGCCGTCTGTATCTGTGTATGATCATCATTGAGAGTATCGCAGCCATAATATATACGATAGCTGATGTCTTTCCCAAGCATATACATAAGACGATAGCGGGAGCGTTTGCGGTTGTGTGTATGTCAGAATGTATTGCAATATTCTACAATCCGTTACATATATTTGCCAACGGAAGAGAAGTGTATACATACGGACAGTCTGTAAATATCATGTATATCTGTACAGCTGTAAATATATCGATCATATGGATAAGTTCCTTTGTTTTCGGCGAAAAGGTAAGGCAGAGAAGGAAGCAGGCCGTACGCCTGTGGATGCTTATATGGCTGTTCGGTATGGGAATCCAGACTTATGATCATTCACTTATCGTGGGCGGATTTGCCACATCTTTGGGAATTATGGTCGTATTCTTCATGCTCGAGAATCCCGAAGGGTATATGGACAATCAGTACGACTGTCTAAACAATGTGGCTCTCAGCGAGTTTGTTGATGAGCTTATACAGAATGATGAATTCTTTGTACTGTGCAGTATCTCTCTTGACAATGCATCTCACAGACAGCGCAACAATGAAAAGGAAGAGAAGCGTATTGCCAAATATATTGAGTATTTCAGCAAAATGAAGAAGGCTCACGTCTTCAAAACCCCTGACAACAGTATAGTTCTTGTGTCGGACAATACACCCGATATGAAGTATCTGATGAATGAATTCCTGGATGAATTCAGTTCACCCGTAAGCGGCAGCCAGGATCATTGTATAATCTGGGTTGAGAACTGCTACGGTATTACATCCTTTGTGGAGTTCAAGAAGCTCGTCAGGTTCTTCCGGAACAAACGCCGTATCGATGAAACACAGTTCATTCATATAACACGCGAAATGGTCGAGGATTATCAGAGCCAGGATAAGATCAAGAAGGAGATCAAGAGTGCCCTTAAGGAAGACAGGGTAGAGGTATTCCTGCAGCCGATCTACAACACGGAAGAGAAGCGTTATACATCAGCCGAAGCACTTGTAAGGATAAGGAATACAGACGGTTCGCTTATGCCGCCCGGGCTGTTCATACCGGTTGCAGAAGCGACAGGACAGATCAACGCCATCGGCCGGAGAGTACTGGAGAAGACCTGCGATTTCCTTGCAAACAGCGATGCCATCGCTCTGGGCATAGAGTATATAGAAGTGAATCTGTCAGTGGTGCAGGCCGAAAAGCTTGCCCTGTTCGATGACATCATGAATACCGTCAGATACTTTAAGGTATCGCCCAAGAGGATCAACCTTGAAATAACGGAAAGTGCTCTGATCCACAGCAAGGAAGCCATCATAGACAATATGAACAAGCTCAGAAAGGTGGGCTTCACGTTTGCACTTGATGATTTCGGCAAGGGCGAATCCAATCTTATGTATCTTGTGGAGATGCCATTTGATATCCTCAAGCTTGATATGGACATGACTAAGGCATTCCATGTAAACAGAAAGGCCAAGAGTGCGGTCAAGACTGTCAGATATATGGCCAAGGAAATGAATCTTAAGATAGTAGCGGAAGGTATTGAGACACGCGATGAGCTCTTTGCCTTTCTTAAGTACGATATCGAATATATACAGGGATATTATTTCAGCAAGCCGCTTCCGATGCCCGAGTTTATTGATTTTGTAAGAAAATACAACGAGGAGCACGGCATAAGGCACTGCTTCGATGAATGAAGTCACTCAGATTTATGATGTAAAGGGGTGACAGAATAGTGGCAAAGAAAAACTGCCGGCTGACGCCACGGGATGTCAGTGAGCTTATCTTACTTGCGATTGACTATCCGATAGACAAAAAAACCGCCAGAAAAATGTGCAGCGGAAAAAATCCGACAAAACCCGGAACGCAGATCTACGGTGTCCGTGATAATGCAGGTAAACTGGTGGCTGTAATGACAGCGACCTTCAATTACGTATTTCCCCATGATGACGGGAAAAGCGGCCGAATGGTGCATATAAGCGGTGCATTCAGCCATAAAAACGCACGCGGACAGGGCTATGCGAGACGCCTGATAGAAGCGATCGAGAAGGATGCACGCAGATATTTCAAGGCTGATTATCTGTGCTGTGATTCAACAGCCAATGAGCTCTATACAGGCAGCGGCTTCATACACGCACCCGCGGATGAGACCAGGCTGTGGAAGCCCCTGACATGACCGGTCAACAGTTGCCCGATGTCATCTGAGCGTTTGGTGTATCCATTTACCGCGGATGAACCTGACGGTAAAGATAACGCCGCGGATACCCCAGTCGCAGAACATGCCGATCCATACACCCATGGCTCCCATATGAGTGACTCTTATAAGGAAGACGGCAAGAGTCACCCTGCACAGCCACATCGTCAGTGTTGCCGTGATCATTGAGAACCTTACATCGCCGGCAGCCCTCATGGCATATGCGGTTATAAATGACGGTGCCCATAAAACAGGCTTGACGATCGTTATCCATCCAAGCATATATATGCACAGGGATGCGCTCTCAGGCTCCATGCCGGCAAGAATGGTAACCGGCCGTGCGATCGCATAAGTGAAGAGGCAGCTTGCCAGAATAACGATATATCCCCAAAGGATCATCTTCTTCGTGTAATAAACAGCTTCATCCTTTCTGCCTGCACCGAGGCTCTGTCCCACGATCGTCATAAGACCTATCCCCACGCCCACTCCGGCTATTCCGTTCATATTCTCCATAATATTGGTCATTGACTGCGCCGCGATCGCTATCGTCCCAAGGGTTGATACCGTGGACTGGATCGCCAGCTTTCCGAACTGGAACATGGAATTCTCTATGCCGTTTGGAACGCCCATAGCCAGGATCGTCCGTATCTTCTCGCCATCGGGCCGGATCTTATGATAATCCCTTACATATATTTGCTGATCCTTATTTCTGAGCTTGATCATCAAAACCACCGCTGAGAATACCCTTGAGAGCAGAGTGGCTATGGCAGCACCTGTAACACCAAGGCCGACGCCCCATATGAGGAAGGCATTGCCCGCCACGTTAAGAAGGTTGGACACGATCGCTATATTCATGGGAAGTTTCGTGTTTGACTGTGCCCTGAAGATGGCACTGCAGGCTGCGGCAATGGCTACCGACGGATAGGACAGGATGGTAAGAAGGAAATATATCCCCGCCGCCGACATAACATCGGCATCAACCTGACCGAATACAAGATTCAGCAGACCTCGCCTGAATATAAGACCAAGTACCATCATTGTTACAGATATCACGGTCGATACAAGGAGAACCTGTCTGGCTGACTCGCCGGCACGTTTGTAATCCTTCTGTCCGATACAGGTCGAACATATGATGACGCCGCCCGTTGCCATCGCATTGAAAGCCTGTACCACAAGAATGTTGATGGAATCCACCAGTGACACTCCGGACAGGGCAGCCGCACCGACGTTGCTGACCATCATCGAATCCGCCATGCCCATGAGGGAGTTCAGAAACTGTTCTGCAATTATGGGAAGAAGCAACAAAAACAGCCTTCTGTTGCTGAACATATGCTTAGAGTCCAAAATACGATCCTTTCTTATGGTGAATTGATGCTCATTCTCTCTGGCGCTTGTGTGCGATCTTATATTCATACATTTCCCTGTCGGCAATGCCAAGCAGCTGATCGATGATTAATCCAGGCTGGTAATCGCGGATCACACAGCCTATGCTTGCGGTTATTTT